>JAGMEL010000383.1 GCA_023128195.1 Caldifarciminota bacterium
AACGTCGGAGTTATTTCTTGCATTAAGACGCTTTCATATTCAACAATGGCTAGTTTAATTAAGTCTTCACTTAGCGATTTGTTACCTTTGCGGACAAGGTTAGCAAGATCAGAGTATGCTATGCCCAACCGGAAGCTAATTCGAGGATCTGTCGGTGTCAATTGATGGGCGAACTGATATTTAGATAAGGCAGATCTGATCAGCTTAGTCCTTTCGTGAGCTTCTACCGTTTCAGCCAAGAGAAACAAGGAATCGCCAGTTGCAACCAATTCATAAGCGTCTTCAATGCTCTTTTTTTGCTCCCGTACTTTCCGCCGACTTTCTTTGCTAATTTCATATTCTTTAACTATTTTATCGAATTCATCCTTGCAACTCACTAATCCCTGTTTGATAATATAATCAATCCCATAGGATTTGCCCAGAAGTATAGCTTCATTGAATTCGTCCATACCCCAGTCACTTTTTAGCCGAGGTTTGTTTGTAAGTCCAGAAAAACCGAACATGACAAATTGAAAAAGTCGATACTTCTTATTTTTTATGATTTGCATAATGGAATTGAGCATTTCTTCGAAACTTTGAGGACGGTCTTTTGGATTTTTCTGAAGACACTGATTAATAATTGAAACCAAGGGCTTGGGGATATTAGGGTTCCAGAATCCTGGAGGGATTGGATGGGCAGAAATCTGTTTCTGAATGAATTCATCAGGAGAACTTGCCTGAAATATGAAATGTCTAGTACACATTTCATAAAGAATACAGCCAAATGAGTATATGTCGGATCTTTGATCAAGTCGATGCTTGCCTATACATTGCTCGGGTGACATGTATGGTGGTGTACCACAGCCAGCTTTTGTAAGACCGGCAGTAAAGTATCCATCAGAAGTCAAAAAAGAATGAGGTATCGAATCAATTTGTAGGATATGTTCCTGAAGCACCTTCGCCAGTCCGAAGTCTGTGATTTTGATACTACCTTCGCGAGAAATGAGGATATTCTGTGGCTTCAGGTCACGGTGCACAAAATCTGATTTTGTTCTACTGAGTTTCTTTTGGATATTAACCATTCCTGAGCAGATTTCCGCGGCAAAGAGTAAAACCAATTCAATATCAAGGGCTGAATTACGAATCCATCCCGAGAGTGATGTGCCATAAAGAGGATGACCTTTCACCAGTTCCAATGCAAGATAGGGAATGATTCTCCTATCCTTTTCCACATTGATGACATAATATGCTTGAACAACATTCATATCGTGCCCGATTGAAACCCAGATTTTTGCCTCACGTACAAAGCTACCCAGAATAAATTTCCAATTTTGAGCAGATTCGAATTGAAAAGTCTTGAGCGCTATTGGCATATCGTATAATTCATCATGACAAAGATACACTACACCCATCCCACCTTTTTTGACATTAGAAACAAGATAGCGATCTTCAATCCGATTACCTGGAGAATAATAATACATAATTCTCAGAATAATTTCTTTTTACAGCGTTTTCTCTTATAATCTATATTCATTATATAAATCAATAGGTTTTTATTTTCCATCATTTCTCAGAAAAATCCCCAGATTCTTTTTAATACCAGTGTTGCTTGCATGGTGGCTCTGTTCGATATCAAGATTTGATCCCATTTTGTGCAAAAAGAAATTTATTATTACTCATATATCTAATAAGTTTCATCACAACGATTCGATAATACTAATTATCTGATTCAAAGGAAGGCCATTCTATAATGCCTTGTTCCAATTCAGATTTTATTTTCTCGTAGTAGGTAAAACGTGATAAAATAAGATCGACTAAATTTTCTACTTCCTCATCTTTCTTTTTGAGAGATTTCATAAAATGCTTAAGTGATTGAGTTTGATTATATAGAGCAAGATATAATGGCTTATAAGTATCGTTGAGTTGAATTTCTATTTCAATTCTAAGTTTATTAAATACATTGATGATAAAAATAAGGGCTTCTTTATATATTGAGTGCTCATCAATTTTTTGCACACAGCGTCTACCTACAGACGCTAATTCATTGAGAGTAGTGAAGTCTAATAATTCATTTTTATTTAATAATCTCAATATCTCATAACACTTTATTAAAGGATCTTTAGAAAATTCTTTTTTTAGTTCTAAGGCTTCTATCAAGTAGAAAAAATTAAATGGATAAAAAATATATGTCTTTCCATATAATCCAGTTTCGACACTTTTTGATATCAAATATTTCATATAATAATCACAACTCCTAATGATGTGCTGTTTTTGTAAATCCCCTAATTGCATTTTTAACACATCCCTCCCGACACCTCTTACAGCACGCAATCCGACACTCAGGATTTCACTTTTCTTTAAATCAATAGCTTTTTCAGTGATATTAGACAAAATACCTATGTAATCATGGGTGACATGATTCCACTGTAATTCCTTATCCGGATCTGATCTTACTCTTTCGATTTCTTTTGTTTGAAAATGTAGAGAGGTTATTTCATTTTCTTGTGGAATATTCTTTTTGAGATGCTGTATCATTATACTTTCAACCATATATAGCCCACTTGCAGTGATGTTATCTAAGTCTGAGGCCAGAAGTTTTTCTAAATAGTTTTCGATAAATTTATTTATTTCAAAAACTTCATGCCACGGTATTTTTTTTTCAGCATAAATATTGTGAATTTTTGCAATAATACTTAATGTAGTCCACAATATACTTTCTTGCTGTAGTTTTATTGCGTGATAAGAAATACTTTTTATTACTTCAAGGTATGCTTTTACTATATTATTGACACTGGAGCAAATTGTATTAGGTGGGAGCTTTTTTAGTAGTTCAAGTGATCGTTTTTCGATTGTTTGCAATATAAATTGAGGAGTAAACAAATCATTATCTCTCAAGGTTCTAATGCCAACTTCACTCAAGACAAAAATAGGGTTTTCTTCTAGATGCGAGTTGCAGATAGAAGCAGGATTAAATTGGTGAAACGATTTTATTTGATTAACTAGTCCTCTAATTTTTTCTTTAGGTTGTGCTGAGGAAATGATTTCACTAGAGTAAGGGAATAATACTAGTAATGAGATTACGAATAAAGCTATTGAAAAATAAACCAATATGATATCATTAGGAGCTATTGGATCTGATATCAATATTAAGGTAATTGATGAAATTATGATAGTTGAAACATAGAGAGTGACTAATTCTATTAATTTTTCATTTTTAAAGAAAGTTTTAAAGGCATAAATATTGTAACTCTTTCTGAGAATTTCAAAAGCAACCAACATAACTGCAATAATGATACCGAGTATTGAAGCTAAAGCACCTATTATGATGGTAAGCAGATTAGGTGCATTCTGAATAATTGACATCGTTGCAATCTCAATTTCAAAAAATATTAAAAACAAAAATATTACTATAAGAGTAAATGAAAGTCTAAATACACATTTATTTAGTATATTAAATTTCAATGCAGTAAATAGCTTTCTGATTTGATTTCTACTAAATTTATTCTTTATGTGTTTAAAGAATTTCTTCATTATTCCTACTTTTTTGATGAAATTTCTATAGTACTTTTGCCATCTGCTCAAGGTTATCAACAATTAATTTAAAGAATTCTTGATTAGGAAAGATGCTTGCAAATATCTTTGCAAGTAAAGGAGCTGTTTCTTTGACTGAAAGACAATACTG
>JAGMEL010000384.1 GCA_023128195.1 Caldifarciminota bacterium
CTCCGCCTTTTTGATTGATTAAAGCTATTATTTGCATAGATTTATCCTTTTATCCTCTCTGGGCAGAAAATAATTCTTTGATATTTTTAAATCTATATCTTTCAAAATCTGGACTGTGCCAATTTAATACAACTTACCTTCCGGCACAGCTTTCGCTGCTTTTTTAATCTAATCACCCAGATTTTCCCTTCCATTGTCATCAATCTAATCATAAGTTTTATAAATTTCTGACAAATATTCTTTTCTTCCATTTCTGTCAAAATATAAATTATCAAAATAAATAATTACGGTTGAAATTCCTCATTTGCAACATTCTTCCACTTATTAAATGGTATGATTATTTTTGTATCCTCAATTTTAAGAAGTTTATCACCTTGGATAGAATGTAAAATTGGTGTTCTAAGTGCATCGCTGACAACATAAATGAAATATTTATCTCGTTTGTGTCGTAGGACTCTAAATTCATTTACAGTTAGAAATATATCATAAGAAGAATCACTTGTACCTTTTACTTCGATGAATCTCTCTTCGCTTCCAGATTTTGACTCTATATCATATCCTAACTTTTCAGACTCCCCCAATTCTTTTGGAACCATTTTTTTCTCAGTCTCGTATTTTAAAGCCGTTAAGACAGCTATTCGTTGAACAATTTTTTCTCCTTTACCAGCTTTCTTTTCGCTTTCAAGGATTTTATCCACACCTAACTCTTCAAAAAATTTACGCCATCTTCTTATCTCATCTTCAATATTATCTTCTATGAATTCTGGACTAACAAATTTCAGAGGTAAATCAAGTAATTTTTTTTCAGTCAAATTTTCAATATTATGTTCTGCGTTATATTCTTTGGAAAAAACAAGATTCTCCGGTTTTATCCAATCTCCTGTCTTGCTTTTAAGCGTAAGGAAATTGTATTCCTGAACGGATAAATACTTCGTCTCCCATAAGTTTTTTAGATGTTTAATTTTATCTACTTTTTCCGTTTCTGAAAGTTGTTCCCACTTTTCTGGTGTCAGTTCAATTGCTTCTTGCTCTTTTAGTGCTTTTTTTATATCATCCTCTGTCAAGTCTTTAATCACTTTAGTATCTGGAGGAGAATAATGGTATCTCTCTTCATTCAATTTTTTGATAAATTCCTTAAATTTTTCATCTTTAATTAAATCGGAGTGCACTATCTTGAACTTATCTTTTATCTGTTCCGGGATTTTAAACCTCCCCGAATTTATGAAGCACTCATTGATTTTTGCTAGGCCATAATCTTCCGTTAATACGATTGGTTTATAGAAATCACGCATTCTATTCCAGAAACTATCATGTTCAACATTGTAGCGAGAGTAATGGTTATAAAAATATGTGCATGTATAGTTACCTACAAACATAGAGAATAGTTTTTTAAACCATTCAATATCTTTTAATTCTGCTTTTCGTTTAAGTAATTCCTCACCTTCAGAGGAACTGATTAACCAGTAGATATCTTTTGGAATTCCTTTTACCTTTAAATTACTGTGTGGCTTACAGTGGTCGTGAAGCACCTTCCTATTTGGAAATATCACTTGTAAATCTTCCTCTGTGAATAATGTCCGAACTTCTTTTCCTATCTGGATTAATTCTTCTGCTTTTACTGAGGACCCATCATCTGCAATCAGAACAGGGCTTTTTTCAAGATATTCCCTTAAAGGTTCTTTAATATAATCTTCAAATAACTCATGTCCACCCTCAAGAGAATACAAGACTTCTGTTAAGTTCATTCTCCATTTCTCATGTTTTAAAAATGTAGGGATGCATTTGCTAATTATTAAACTATTTATCTCGTTCGCAAGCCAGTTATTCCATAGACATTCACGGGCAATTTCCCCTCTTCCAGGAGAAGTTAAAAAATCTGCTTGGATTAAGAAATTTAAACCGCTTGGGATTTCCTTCAAAGGTAAGAAACTGAAAACGCCAATATGTGCAGTTCCTTCCCTTTCAACCACTAAATTGTCATCATCTCCTAACTTAAATGCCACCAATACCTCTCTCTTATCCACATTTTCTCTATCCCATTCTTTCGTTACATAATCTTCTTTTACTTCTTTTAGCACCGTACAAGAAGAACGAAATATCACCCATCTATCTTCGTTTTTCAAAACATCATTTTCATGTTCTTGAATTTGATAGATTTCGTAATCTGAAGTTTGGGAAAGTTCAGATTTTATGATTTTTCTCTTTAAGTCTTGATTTGAGTCTGTTATTTCAATCGCCTTAATATTTCTTAGAAAAAGCAAAATTCTGTCGCTTAAATGCTCTGGTTTGACCTCTTCCCTTAGTTTTTCAATTAACCTTATTTCTTTAAGAGGTAAATTGAATGCAGTTCTATATTTATCAGAAAATTCTATGTGTGGGTCATCTATCCATTGAGGTATAACTTGCCATGGTGTATGAGCGGTGTCATCCCAAGCGTTTTTATTGAACCTAAAAAGGAAATCTCCTGAGTATATTTCTGGACAATCAGAGATGAGAAATACAGCTTTGAATCCGACTCCCAAATAGCCAATGTAATCTTTTGGTGTTTTTGACGAACGCCCAACTTTACAAATGCTTTTTACATCATCTTCAGAAAATGGATCTCCATCGTTAAATATTCTTATAGAATCGGGCAATATTTCGATTTTTAAAGATTGACTCTTGGCATCATCGGCATTCTGTACAAATTCCATTAAAAAACTACCGTATCGCGGAAATGCTTTTTGTAATCTGTCTATTGCTCCTGAAAGAGAATCCAGTATAAATTCCTTATTTGATTTGAGCTGTTCAGTTTTTATATTTTCTATATATTCTTTTGGCCCTATCATCTTACTCACCTATTCCTGTTCCTGCGAGCGAATTGCTATAACTTAAAATAATCGAACTACTCCGTTTATGTTTTCAAATCGGCATGTTTCACGAAGTACTCCATTTATACACGGATCACTGTGTAAAAAATAAATATTATTTATACGGTTTTTAACTTAAAACTATTAAAATAAAGCTAAATCCTTATTTTTTACACTATTTTCCTTATAATGAGCTATTCCCCTATAAAGAGGATTTTCCAGTATATATTTAATGGTCCCGGTATACCACTCGCAGCCCCTTGTAGTAGGTACGCCTTTTTCATTTAGCCCCCTGGCTATTTCTCTCAACCCCATTCTTTTAGGTGTCAGGGGATAGTTATTTGCCACATTTTCAAGAGTTTATATTTACCTTAATTAAGTTGCCACTAGCGAATAAAAAATATCTTTTATAATTTTTTACTACATCATAATAATACGACAAAAGAATTACAAAATCCTTCTTTTTTTAAAATATATTTCAAACTCTCCAGGAAAAAGAATAGGAGACAACGGTTCTCTGTATCATTTACCTGGTTGGTAAGGATTGCCGCGGCGCTGCG
>JAGMEL010000385.1 GCA_023128195.1 Caldifarciminota bacterium
TTAAGTTTGACACTATATAAATTTTACTATTCAATCTTCAATCAGTACCTGCCAAAAATTTGTAGAATGACCAATAATGATCAGATGAAACTTATATGATAAACGACTCTATTGTATAAAAACAAAATGAACACCATCCAAACCATCGCGAAGAACACCGGCGCATTAACCTTGATGCACATTGTAACGATGGTTTTAGGTCTAATCTTTACTGTATCGCTTGCTCGGTGTTTTGGTGATGTTGCCTTTGGCAAATACTCATTTGCGCTGGCATTCACTGCATTATTTGCGGTTCTTATGGACTTGGGGTTCAACCAATTAACGATTAGAGAAGTTGCAAGAGACAAAACACTTGCCAAGAAATATATGGGCAATATCCTGATCATAAAACTCCTCTTATCTATCATTTTCTTTGTGTTGGTTGTCGCCGCAGTTAATCTGATGCATTATCCGTCGGATACGAAAACAATCGTATATATCTTTGGAGCTTCCACCGTTTTAGGTTCATTTAGTCAGTTATTCAGGGCGATATTCCATGCCTTTGAGAAGATGGAGTATGATTCTCTTTTAACAATCATCCGACAAATCATTGTTGTCTCAATAGGGCTAACGCTTTTGTTTTTGGGATACGACTTAATCCAGGTGGTTTCGGTATATCTAATCGGCGGCGTTATCAATGTTGTGTTTAGTTTTATAGTTACGGTTAAAAAATTTGCAAAGCCGAAATTTGAGATAGATATTACTTTTTGGAAACGTACAATTATAACTGCAATTCCATTCAGTTTGACAGTCGTTTTTATAAGTATCTTCGATAAAATAGACATAGTAATGCTTTCGATGATGATAGGCGATGCACCAGTAGGTTGGTATAACGCTGCGTATATGCTTGTGGCATCTCTTATCGTTATTCCCGGGGTTTTTTTGGGTGCGATCTACCCCGTCCTCTCTAAATTCTATGTTTCGTCTGTGGACTCGCTTAAAATTACGTATGAAAAATCATTTAGGTACTTATTTATTATCGCATTTCCAATTGGTGTTGGTACAACACTCTTGGCAGATAAAATTATTCTGCTCATTTATGGTGATGGTTTTGTTCACTCAATTATTGCTCTCAGGATTTTGATATGGTTATTTGTTCTCAGTTGTGCAAATTGGCTTCTTAGTGTTGTGCTGCAGTCGATAAATAGACAGGCTATACTTGCCCTTTTTACAGGTATATGCGCTATCTTTAACGTAGTTTCAAATTTGTTCTTCATTCCGAGAATGAGCTATGTCGGAGCGAGTATAACTACCATTGCCACCGAAAGTATTTTGTTTATGTTATTCTTTTATGCGATTTCGAAATATTTATATAGACTATCGCTATTTAAAATAATTATGAAACCTACCATCGTCGGAATTGTCATGGGAATAACTATTTATTACATGGCAAGTATCAATCTTTTCGTTACAGTCATAATAGCAAGTGCGGTATATTTTGCTGTGCTGGCGGTCATAGGAGAAATAACAAAGGAGGATATACAATTGATCAGGAGGGTTGTAGGGAGGGATTAAACATGACTAAAAAAGCATTAATAACAGGAGTAACAGGACAAGATGGCTCTTACTTAGCGGAGTTCTTACTGAGTAAGGGATATGAAGTCCATGGTATTATCAGAAGAGCATCCACTTTCAATACAAAAAGGATAGACCATATTATAGTAGAGCATCATGATCCCAATGCACGGTTCTTTTTCTACTATGGCGACCTTTCCGATTCTGAGCAGATATCAAATGTAATCTATAATGTAAAGCCCGATGAAATCTACCATTTGGGAGCGCAAAGTCACGTAAGGGTAAGTTTTGACATGCCAGAATACAC
>JAGMEL010000386.1 GCA_023128195.1 Caldifarciminota bacterium
ATTGGTGGTGTTGCAGCATTTGATACAGAAAAAGGAATCATATCCCCGGGCGGTGTTGGTTATGACATAAACTGTGGTGTTAGATTATTGCGGACTGATTTGACTCATAATGATATCAAAAACAGAATACAAGAGCTGGTCAGATCACTATTCAATAACATTCCATCTGGCGTAGGTTCTAAAGGAAAAATCCGCATTGATGAAAGAGAGGTAAAAGAAGTTTTGAAAAATGGCGCACAGTGGGCTCTGAAAAAGGGATATGGTTGGAAAGAAGATATTGAAAAGATTGAAGAAAATGGCGCTCTTAAGGGTGCAAATCCTGACCGGGTCTCAAGAAGAGCGCTTGAGCGCGGCAGACCACAATTAGGAACATTAGGTGCCGGTAACCACTTTCTTGAAATCCAAATAGTAGAAGATATATACGACCGTGCATCAGCAAAAATCCTTGGAATAGATGACGTAGGACAGATCACCATAATGATACACACTGGTTCAAGAGGTCTGGGTTATCAAGTTTGTGATGATAATGTAAAGGTCCTTGGAAAAGTCACAAGAAAATATGGAATAGATATTCCTGATAGGCAATTAGCTTGCGCACCAATCAATTCACCTGAAGGAAAGTCATATTTTGAGCAGATGGCGTGTGCAGCAAATTATGCCTGGGCAAATAGACAGTGTATTATGCACTGGGTCAGAGAATCATTTGAAAAGATATTAGGTAAAAAGGCAAGAGAATTGGGAATGCATTTAATCTATGACGTTGCGCATAATATCGCAAAATTTGAGGAACATAAAGTATCAGGCGAAATGAAAAACTTGTGTGTACATCGTAAAGGTGCAACGCGGGCATTTGCTGCTGGTCATAAAGATATCCCTTCTGTATACAAAAACATTGGTCAACCTGTGCTTATTCCTGGTGATATGGGAACACACTCATACCTGTTACTGGGAACAGAAAAAGCAATGCAGGAAACATTTGGCTCAACCTGCCATGGCGCAGGCAGGGTGATGTCACGCACCAAGGCAATGCAACTTACAAAAGGTCGAAGAATTGATAAGGAATTGGCAGATAAAGGAATCTATGTACTATCAGCAAGCGGTGAAGTATTAAGACAAGAAGTTCCCGAGGCATACAAGGATATTGATATGGTCGTTGATGCTGTTCATAATGCTGGCATATCCAAAAAGGTTGCAAGGATGAGACCGATAGGGGTAGTCAAGGGATAAATACCTAAAAGTCCAAAATGTCTAAATACCTAAAGATAATCAAATGACTGAAATGCCTAAACCAAGCCCATTTGTAATGGGCTTGGGTAAATACCTAAAAAAGTTGACTAATTAACAAATGAACAAATCACTCAAGGACAAAATCTCGTCGGCGCCGCAGGCGCCTGGGGTTTATTTATTCAAAAACAACAAAAATAGGATTATCTATATTGGTAAGGCAGCGAATTTAAAAAGCAGGCTGTCTTCGTATCTCAGCAGAGAAGATAATCGCAACAGAATTTTAATGTCACATACTGTAGATATTGATATTATTATCACAAACTCTGATTGTGAGGCATTGACTCTTGAGGAATCGCTAATAAAACTAAATAAACCGAAATATAATGTTCGTTTAAAGGACGATAAAAAATTTCCTTATCTGAAGATAACAGTGCACGAAGAATTTCCCAGGATAGTTTTTACGAGAAATATAAAACCTGATGGTTCTCTTATTTTTGGTCCATACACAAGCGCACGAGCTCTAAGACAAACAAGAGATGCATTATGTCGTATTTTTAAACTTGTATCATGTAGCAAAGACTTAACAAAAAAATACGCACGTTCCTGCCTAGAATACAATCTTGGCAGATGCAGTGCGCCATGTACAGGGCAAATCAATAAAAAAGAATACAGTAATTTAGCAAATAAGGCAACCAAATTCTTAAAGGGAAATTCTGATGAACTGGAAAGGGAGATTGAAAAAAGAATGTGGAGATATGCAAAAAAAGAAAAATTCAAAGCAGCAGCAATCCTCCGCGATCAATTACTTGCAATCAGAAGAATATCTCAACGCCAGCAGGTTGTCACAACAACAAATATTGACAGGGATGTCATTGGCATCAGCCGAAGTAGATTCAACTGTGTTGCCTGTCTGTTTAGAATACGAGAGAACCGTCTTATGTCAAAAGAAATATTTCATCTGAACATTACTCCACAGGTAAACGATGAAGAGATAACTAGTTCATTTATCAGACTAATATACACCCATTTATCATTCATCCCCAACGAAATTGTCATATCTGTATTACCTCTTGAGTGGAACATACAATCGAAGTGGTTTATGCAAAAGGGATTTAAAGTTAAGATCTCAACCGGAAATAAAGGTGAAAGCAAAAGACTCTTAACATGGGCACAAAGAAATGCCGAAAGTGAACTCGCTAAAAGGGTAATAAAAAGAAGAACATCTGGCGCGATACTCGAACTGCAAAATCATCTGCACTTAGAAAACCCACCCCGCTGGATAGAAGCATTTGATGTTTCCAACCTTAAAGAAAAATTTGCAGTAGGTTCTTCAGTTGCATTTCATGACGGTAAACCCTATAAACAACGTTACAGAATGTATAAGATTAAAAGGGTCAGGGGACAAAACGACTTTGCCATGATTAAAGAAATTGTCTCGCGTCGTATAATGGACTTGAATAATAAAAAGAAAATGCCTGATCTATTACTCATTGATGGAGGCAAAGGACAATTGAGTGCAGCAGTTCAAGCAATCAGAGAAATAGATATTAATTTACCTGTTTTTGCAATAGCCAAGAGGAGTAACCAACTCTATAATCCACATGGTGATGTGGTATCAATTCCTGGTTCATCAAGAGGATTTATTCTATTAAAAAGATTGCGGGATGAAGCACACAGATTTGCAATTGCGTATCACAGAAAAGTAAGAGGCAAAAACTTAACTGAATCAGTGCTCGACAAAATAAGCGGCATCGGGGGAAAAAGGAAATTAACCCTATTAAAATATTTTGGCAGCACTGAAGCCATTAAAAAGGCATCCGAAGAGGAAATAGCAAAGGCACCAAACATTGGCAAAAAAATCGCAAAGATAATATACGAAATACTACATACATAAATTCCTACACCAAATTCTTTGGTGTAGGAATAAATACCAATATCTAAACCTGCCCCGTTAGATAAAACAAATTATTAGAGATATACACACCAAAATACCTTCACAATCCTATAAATGTTTTAAAAACAAATTAGGTGTATATCTAACGGGGTGAGTGCTTGGAATTTGAATTTTATCTTTTTTTATCTGTCTACTAACTACTGACTACTGTCTATTTATCTACTTTCTTCACTCTTACTTTACTTATCTTCCTTCTTGTCCCTTCTAAAACTGTGAATTTCAGATTTTTATATGTAATTTCCTCGCCAATCTTTGGTATACGGTCGGCATTTTTTAATATCAATCCACTGACTGTTGATACATCATCTTCATCTACTGTCATATTAAAATATTCAGAAAAATCATCCAACTCCATTCTCGTATTTATAACATACTCATTCTCCGAAACTCTCTCGATATAAGGTTTTTGTCTTTTGTCTAATTCATCTTCAATCTCCCCAACAATTTCCTCAATCAAATCTTCAACTGTAATAATTCCTGAGACACCACCAAATTCATCTATAACAATACCAAGTGAAATTCTAAGCCTCTGCAACTCAAGAAACACATCGAGAGCAGAATGATCTTCGTAAATAAAATAAGGAAACCGCACAAACTCGATAACGGAGTGATTCTTATATTCATTCCAGAAAGAAATAATGTCTTTAATAAAAATAACACCAACCATCTGGTCTATGTTATTAAAAAATACCGGGTATCGTGAGAAATGGTGTTGTTTATAAACGGAGATAACATCACTAATGGTTTTATCATAATCAAATGCAATAATTTCATTAGTTGGAACCATAATCTTATTGACTTCTCGTTTTTTTAGCGCAACGATTTCTTCAATCATTCTTCTTTCAATTTTAGAAACCTTAGTGAGATCTAAATTCTTCTTTCTGGTCATCAATTAAGTTTTAAATTATACTCAGATTAATTATTTACCTAAATTAAAATCTCCAAACTGTTCTGGTTTGGTGTTTCTTAAACGACGCTTCAATTGCGGTCCAATCTTATCTCCCTGAAGCACTACGCCATTTTCGTTCATCAACTTTGGATCGACGAAAATTGCACTTTTAGTACGTAAGGCGAGCGCTATTGAATCTGAAGGACGTGCATCAATCACAAAAACCTTACTGTCCGATTCAATATATATCTTGGCGAAATATGTCTCATCTTTTAATGCAACTACAATTATTTTAACTACTTTTGCCTGGAATGTATCGATAATAAGTTTCAATAAATCGTGTGTTAATGGTCTCGGTGATTTCACGCCTTGAAGTGACCAGGCAATAGCTAATGCCTCAGGTTCACCTATCCATATTGGCAGTGTTCGCTCACCGTATTTTTCCTTTAATAATACAACGAAATTATTAAATTGTTGGTCTTCTACAACAGCGTTAACAGAAACTTCTAAAATCTAAGCTCCTTCCTCCAGTAAAATGAGTTTAAATACTGCATCTATCTTTTCACCGAGATGGACTTTTACATCATAAACCCCGGGGTGTTTTATTGCTTCCTTAAGAACGATATTTTTCTTATCAATCTCAAGCCCCTCAGATTTCAAAAGCTCTGCTAAATCTTGAGAAGTAATACTACCAAAAGATTTACCATCAATACCTGTTTTGATGGTTGTCTTAATGCTTGTACAATTAACCTGTTCGGCAAGACTCATACTCATTTTCATTGTTTCATCAATCTTCTTAGAAAAACGCTTTTTACTCTTCTCCAACCCTTGAATATTCGCCTCAGTAGCACGAATTGCAAGATTTTTGGGAAACAGATAATTCCTTGCATAGCCATCTTTTACAGATACAATATCAAATGAATTCCCAAGTCTTTCTACTGGTTTTAATAAAATTATCTTCATTATTTTATCTCGTACGGTAACAGGGCAATCTCCCTTGCACGTTTAATTGCTTGGGTAAGTCGCCTTTGATGATATGAACAAAGTTTTGTGATTTTTGCACCCAAAATTTTCCCCCGTTCATTTGTGAATCCTTTGAGAAGCGATGTATCTTTATAATCAACCTCATCCATATTGTTTTTACAAAAACGGCATCTACTTTTCTTCTTTTTCATTTCCATTCCTCTTTTTCTTGAATCATTTTAAAATGGGGTATCAATATCCCCTACATCCTTAGTGTCGTTTCCAGTATCCATAGAAACGTCTGTATCTGTTGCATCTGTTGCATCTGTTGCACCTGTATCCTTTGGAAGCAGATCAAGAAACTGAATGCGACGAGCAACAACCTCAATTGCTGTTCGTTTTTCTCCTTTATTTGTTTCCCATTGCCTTGATCTTAGGTTACCATCAATAAGAACAGCACTACCCTTTTTGAGATAGTCATTTGCAGTCTCTGCCTGACGTTGCCACGCTACAATATTGATAAACAACGTCTCTTCCTGCCATTCGCCTGTTTCACGGATCTTATAACGTCGTGAGCAAGCAATGCGAAAGTCACAGACTGGTGTCCCTTTCTGCGTGTATCTTAACTCAGGATCGGCAACCAATCTTCCTATCAAGTATACTGAATTGAGATTACCAAGACGGAGTGGATTCATTTTTTCTTTCCTCCTAAAAATACAATAAAACGTAAAATATCTTCTTTGTGTTTCAGTGCATTTTTTATCTTTGTAATTGCTAACGGCTGTGCAGTAAATTGATAATTGACATATACTCCTTCATTGAATTTCCTTATTGAATATGCCAAAGTTTTTTTACCCAAATTATCAAACTTTACTTCACCTTTTCCGTGAGTTTTAATTGTTTTCTCTACACTTTTAATCTCTTTTTCGAGTTTCTCTTCATTCACACCAGGATTAAAAACAAACATCGCCTCATAATTTCTCATAATTTATTCCCTCTTAACGGACCCAAATTTTTAATCTCCTCAGTAAACTCCCGAACCACCTTCGTATATTTTTCACCCTCAGCAGCGGAAATCCACTCGAGCCGCAGCCGTCGCTGGTCAATACCCATCTCTTTAAGCAAGGGGTGCAAAAAAGCCACTCTACGCGCAGTTTTGTGATTCCCATTCTGATAATGGCAATCACCAAAATGGCATCCACCGATTAATACGCCATCAGCACCACTATTAAAAGCATGTAGTATGTGCTGAGCGTCAAGTCGTGAAGAACAAAAGAACCTGATTGGTATGATATTTGCCGGATACTTTTTCCTTGAAGTTCCGGCTAAATCGGCTGCTGCTGAAGTACACCATTTACAAAAGAAACCTACTATTTTAGGTTCAAAATTACCTGTACTCATTTCTTCTCCAATGCTGTTCAGAATCTAAACAGCATATAAAAACACCGATTTTTTTCATAATAATTTGTACTCCTTTAACAGATTAACTGGTGAAATCTTGTTTTGTTCCAAACCAAGATTTTCCTCTTTCACACCGAGTGCAATGGCAAGAACCTGTGAAAAATAGAAGATAGGAATCTCATTAAATTCTGAATGGGCTATCTTTATCTTCTTTTGCAAGGCATCAAGATTATAATGACATAGTGGGCAGGCTGTAATAATCGCTTCGGCCCCATTAGCTTGAGCATTCTTTAAAACCTTGTACGAAGCATCAATAGCGGCATCTGGAGAATTGACAACGAGATAAGAACCACAACACTCGACCTTAAATGGAAAATCTATGGGTGTTGCACCGATTAAACTTACAAAATCCTCAAAAATAGTTGGTGATTCAGGATCATCAAACTGGATCTCTTGTTCTGGTCTTAATAGAAGACAGCCATAATAACAACCAAGTTTTATGCCCTTTAAATCCTTTTTTAGATGCTTTTTGATCAGTTCTTTATTATCTCTAAAAAATTCAAGGGGATGAACAACTGCCTCATTACCATCATAGGATTCCTCAAGATGTTCATTTAAAATCTCCAGAGCATCAGTATCCTGTTTAAGCATATAATTTGCCCTTTTCAGGGTATTATAGCAAATAGAACAAGGTACTATAACTCTTCCGTCCTCTTTCTGTGCCTTTGCCAATATTCGTAAAGGTGCAATCAAAGACATTCGATTGTCATGGGCAAGACCAAATGTCGTACCACAACAATACCAGTGTGGTAGTTCATTAAGTTTTACACCGAGTGCCTCAAATGATTTATGTAAAGAAGTATTGAAAGACTTTGCCTTTGTATATAAGGTACATCCAGGATAATACGCTAATTCCATCTTTAGTTTAATAAGTATATTTGCTGAACGCGCTCATTAAAGCAAGCGGAGGTGCATCGAGTAAAAACTCTTTATCAATCTTATCAACGTCAAACAACCCCTCTTTTGCACGAAGATGAATCATTCTAACGGCCTCCATTAATCTTGGAATATCAACACCCCTTGGGCAGCGCGTCTGACAAACAAGACATGCTGCACAAAACCAGGGAGCAGAAGCCGCGAGTACGTCGTCTTTTAATCCCAACTGAATAAATCTAATAACCTGATTTGGAGGTGCATCCATGAATTTGGCAAATGGACAACCTGCTGTGCACCTTCCACACTGATAACAATCAGAAACCTTCTGATTACTAATCTCCTCAATTCTCCTTATGAAATCCTTCTCTTCCAGTATCTTATTCATAATCGTTATTATATTTAAATATTGAATAAAGTCAAGAAAAAAGAACGAAAAGTTCCCTCCACTTTTTCTCTTGACTTTCCGATGTTTTGAAAATGGGCTTGACTTCTGTAAGAAAACGAATAAAATAGTGCTCGTGAATACAAAAGATCACGAAATTTCATATAATTTACACATAGCAAAAAAAGGAGCAGAATATGTTAACTGAAGTATTAACATTAACCCACTTAATAACATCATTAGCCTTTATCATAGGCGGTCTTATTATAGGAATAATCATTGAAAAAATTATTCTTGTGAAACTCAAGAAGTTTGCGGAAAGAACAAGCTGGGAAGGCGATGAATTAATAATCGCATCTATCCGGGGTGTTGCCATATTATGGTGCGGTATTGGTGGTATATATGGTGCAGTACTCAACCTGCCAGTAAAGCCTCCGATTTTGGATATTTCCCAAAAAATTCTTATTATCGTCATCGTTATTTCTGCAACTGTTGTTCTTGCAAAAGTGGCTGTTGGTCTTGTTAATATCCACAGTAAAAAAGCAGCCGGGGTTTTACCATCATCCTCTTTATTTATCAATATAACGAGACTCGCAATTTTTATTATTGGTGGACTCATTATACTACAGACACTCGGCATTTCCATCACACCGCTAATTACTGCTTTAGGTATTGGCGGTCTTGCTGTTGCCCTGGCACTTCAGACAACATTATCCAATCTATTTGCAGGATTACAGATTATTATGTCAAAACAATTAGAGGTTGGTGATTATGTAAGGCTTGAGTCAGGCGAAAAGGGATATGTAACCGACATATCCTGGCGCAATACAACAATCAGAGAACTTCCTAATAATTTGGTTGTTGTCCCGAATTCTAAATTAGCAAATGCGATTCTTATCAATTACAATCGACCTCAAAGAGAGATGTCGGTAATTGTCCAGGTCGGAGTAAGTTATAATAGTGACCTTGAAAAGGTTGAAAAGGTCACTATAGAGGTAGCAAAAGAGGTTATGCAAAAAGTACAGGGCGCTCAATCAAAATTTGAACCGTTTATTCGTTATCATACATTTGCCGACTCCAGTATCAATTTCTCCGTAATCATGCGTGTTAAGGAATTTGTTAACCAGTACTTAATCAAACATGAATTTATAAAAAAACTACACAAACGCTACAACCAGGAAGGAATCAACATTCCATTCCCGATCAGAACAGTACATATGGAAAAATAGAAATGAAATAAAAAGCCCAGGACTTTTTCAAAAATCCTGGGCTTTTACGTTACGATATTTTTTTACAACGAAACCTTCATTTCAATTGGTTGTTCAACTCCTTCATCAGACGTATTATAGTATTCGTATACACGTGAAGAACGCACCTTTGCCTTTATCGGATATTTTGCCTTAATACTATAAGATAATTGAACCGGTTTTTTAGAACTCACCTCATCAAGATAGATGATGAGTTGCCGTGGTGTAATAGTATACTTTTGTATCTTCTTACCAACAAGTTCGTCTAAGGTTGGTGTCTGTACCTCAAATCCCGGAGGAATACCAAGGTCAACCATGACCATCTGTGCGGTACCTGGTCGGTTGAGCTTTATTGAAACATCAACACTCACAATATCATTAATCGAAAGTTTTGTGCGGTCATAATCAACATCAATAGCAAATGACGGCATTGCTGGACGCGGAAGTACTTTCCATGGTACATAGTATGCACTGGTGATTTCATACATAAAATTACCTTCACCTTTTACACTGATCTCAACAGTATTATCTTTACTGAGATAATCAGTTAAATCAATCTGGTGCATTAAATCAGCATTGTCTTTGTCAATCCTCAAGTCTTTGATCTTTTTACCATTCATCATCACTGCAACCTGAGCATCAATATCCTCTGCTACGCCACCAAGTGCTTCAACAAGTGAACGTAATGCAATAACAGTCCCCTGTGTAGTATACCACATGCCGCGTGCATCCTTAGAGCGAATCAGATGGGTTAAAACCTTGCTCACTACATCACTGTATTTGCCGGATTTTATCAGGGCGTAGGCAGCGAGTCCTGTTGCCTCAATATTTGCACCATTACCCCGAGAAAAAGTGACTGATGGTATATCTGATTCCCAGTAAATTGCATCATCTTTTTCTTTTGCCATACTAATAAGTTTTTTAAGAACTTCCGTCGTGGTCCCACCCTTTGGTTCAACTGCAACAAATGCATTAGCTACGAGAGCAAGTATGTATGGATCTTTTGCCGCTTTTAGATTCTTCTTCAGATAAGATAGCGCCTTTGATACCTCTGTTCCCCTGTCACCAATATCACCCAATGCCCAGCAAATATAGGCAGTAGGCAGAATTTCACTCTTCTGGATTTTTGTCCAGGATTCAGCATGGCAATA
>JAGMEL010000387.1 GCA_023128195.1 Caldifarciminota bacterium
AATCTTGCAAAAAGCGTAACTGTTGAGTAGGTATATTTGAAAATCGACAAATTAAGACGCGATCAACTGAGGTTACGTAAAAAGGTGTGTGTGAAAAAGTTAAAACATAAAGTTAATTATATTGCTGGTGCAGATGTTGCAGTTACGTCTGATTATTTGATCGGTTGCATCGGGATCTTCATATTTCCTTCATTAGAACTAATCGAGCAGAAAAACGGGCAAGCACGGAATAATATTCCTTATATTCCTGGATTCCTGTCATTTCGCGAAATACCGGTACTTATGAAGTGCTACAAGAAACTAAAAAACAAACCTGATCTCATCCTCGTTGATGGACAGGGCATTGCTCATCCTCGTCGTCTTGGTCTTGCTACACATTTAGGTATTATATTGAATAAGCCAACAATCGGGTGCGCCAAATCGCATCTTTTTGGAGATTATGAAATGCCTGATGATCCTAAAGGGTCCTATGCATTGATAAAAGATAGGCAAGAAACAATAGGGTTGGTTTTAAGAACAAAAGATAGTGTCAGACCTCTTTTTGTTTCACCCGGGCATCTTGTGGATGCTGAAGATTGTCGCAAGTATGTGATGCAATCGTTAACTAAATATCGAATTCCTGAGCCGATAAGGTATGCTCATAAAACAGCAGGGGAAAGGGCGAGGAGGTTTGATGTCTGAAGTAAGAAGAGATATTGTTACTGATACATGGGTAATTATCGATATTGAGAATGATACAATACAGAAGATACCTGCAGACATTCCCAAGTTAACAAATAATTGCCCGTTTTGTGAAGGTCAGGAAAGCCGTACGCCAAATGAAATCTATGCAATCAGGGATAATACTCCACCCGACAAACCGGGGTGGAAGGTTCGGGTTATTCCTAATATAAGACCAATTTTAAGGATTGAAGGCGAACTCGAAAAAGTTGGTGTCGGTGTATATGATATGGTAAGTGGTGTAGGTGCCAATGAGGTGATTATCGAGACACCTGAACATATTGTCAATTTTTTTGAGCTTTCTGAAGAGCAGATTGGACTGAGTTTAAATACATATCGCATAAGGATTGAAGATCTTCATAAAGACAAAAGATTAAGATATATACTTATTTTCAGGAATCACGGTCGCCGTGCTGGTGCATCAACTATTGCTCATGCCCATTCTGAACTCATTGCGTTACCGGCAACTCCAATACGAATTAAACAGAAACTTGAAGGCGCACGTCAGTATTACGAATATAAAGAACGGTGTCTTTTTTGTGATATAATTCAGCAGGAAATAGAAATGGCTGATAGACTTGTCTTCCAGAGTGATAGGTTTGTTGTAATAACTCCTTATGCTTCAAGATTTCCATTTGAAATTCTGATTATCCCTAAACGCCATTGTTATAGTTATCAACTGATTGAAAAATCCGAAATTGCCGATCTTGCAAATGTTTTAAAGAAAATTTGTAAGGCAATATACCATGTTCTTAATGACCCTCCGTATAATTTAGTTCTTAATGACAGCCCAAATCTTTTACCTAAATTAAACTATTGGAAAACTATAAAGAATGATTATCACTGGCATATTGAGATTACACCCCGTATATATAGGAGAACAGGGTTTGAATTAGGTACAAGTTTTTACATTAATCGTTTTGCACCAGAAAAGGCAGCAAGTATCCTGCGTTCAAATTTATGATAAAGGCAGTAATCTTCGATTTAGATAATACCCTGGTCGATTTTATGGCGATGAAGGATGCTGCTATTGAGTCTGCTGTATTGGCAATGACGGATGCTGGTTTAAAAATTCCAAAACAAAAAGCAAAGGAGAAAATATACAAAATCTATGATGAAGAGGGAATTGAAGATCAAAAGGTTTTTGATAAATTTTTAACAAAAGAATTTGGAAATATTGATTACCGAATTCATGCAGCTGGTATCATTGGTTATCGTCGTGCCCGTGAAGCAGCGTTGGTATTATATCCGCATGTTCATTTAACACTCATGGAACTGGTTAAACGTGGGCTAAAGCTTGCTGTGGTTAGCGATGCTCCAAGACTGCAGGCATGGCTCAGATTATGTCAGTTAAATCTTCATCACATATTTGATGTTGTTATAACGTATGAAGATACAAACAAAAGGAAGCCAGATCCCGAGCCTTTTAAAAACGCTCTGCAACAATTACAGATTGAGGCAGAAGAGGCAATTATGGTTGGCGATTGGGCAGAACGCGATATTGTTGGAGCCAAACTTATAGGGATGAAAACAGTTTTTGCGCGCTATGGAGATAGATTTGATACAGTAAATTCAGGAGCCGACTATGAGATCGATGATGTTATTAAGATTCTGGATATAGTGGATGAGCTGTCAACGAAATGAATAATTGCGATAATTTTTCGTTTGTCGTTATAAGGCGTAGCAGCCCGTATGGTCTTACGGCATAGTTGTATGGTAAAAAAATGTGTAAATCGGTTCGCGGTTGCGAAAAGCGAAACGGTTTCGTACAACCGAATATTTTTTGAGAATGGAAAAAATTTTAGTTAGTGCTTGTCTGCTTGGTGTAAATTGTCGCTATGATGGCAAAAACGCGTATCGTAAAAAGGTTGTTGCATTGTTAAAAAATAATTATGTAATATTTGCTTGTCCTGAGCAACTTGGTGGTCTTACCACGCCAAGGGTTAGGAATGAAATAAAGGGGAAAAAAGTTATAAACGATATCGGTATTGATGTAACAGATAATTTTTATCGGGGAGCGAGAGAATTTGTGGCATTAGCTAAGATGTTTGGCATAAAGAGATTGATTTTGAAAAGCAAGAGTCCATCTTGCGGGAAGAATGGTATTGTCACGCAATTATTGCCAAAGGGTTTAAAAGTTGAGTATATAAAATGATTGTATTTTTTATTATACTACAGCTATTACCAGCAAAAGAATTTATAGTTTATGAGACGAATGATAAGGGTAAGATGGGTAAGATGGATATTACCTCAGAAAAAGATAGTATTGGATATCATGTTATTTATAGATGGGAGCGAATCCTTGAAGTGGTGTTCGATAGCCTTGATATGAGCACATTATACGTGAAAAAAATTGTAGATGATAAAGTAGAACTGGAAATTTCAAAGGCAAAGGATTTTAAGGTTTATTTTAAAGGTAAAAGACATACATATAAAGATGTTGGTGCTGTGTATGACCGTCATGCAATTGAATTTGCCCTCAGAGGTTTTAAATATAGTAAAGATTTCAAAGAGACTATTCGTTTCCATGTGCCGGAATTTATGATTATTAATGCTGAGATAAAAGTCATCGGTGAAGAAATTGTTTCAGGACCAATTGGAGAAATTATGTGCTGGAAGGTTGAAATGAAACCAAAGGTTTTGTTCTTCAGTTGGAAATTTTATTTTTGGATTGAAAAAGATTATCCGCATCGTTTCATAAGATATGAAGATTCATCAGGAAAGAATAGTATTTTGCTCATAGAATACGAGGAGGCATAGTCAGCCCCGCTCTTTTACAGAAAAAGAGGGATGCTCAATTTTTCAACTAAATCAAGATTTAGGAAAAATCGGCATAAACAGTCCGCACGAGAAACCATAGAAATTTCTGTAATCGAGAGAGCTCGGAAATAATTTTTCAGAGCTTTCAGTTGTAGCTTGACATTTATTCTATATTCAATATAATTTTAATAATATATGAGAAGGCTATTGTTAATCAATACAGCGTTTTTTTTGTCAATTCCATTAAGTTTTTTATTCTCCAATGTTATTTACGATGTTCCCGTAGAGGATATCCAATATAGTATAGTAACAACAAAGGGGTTTGATCGAATAATTATTTCTGGTTCATTTTCGCCCTTTGAACCGGGAAGTCCAGAACTGCCCGTGATTACTTTTAATTATCTCTTACCGCAAAATCATAAATTGAGAGAAGTTGAAATTTTGGATGAGGAGTGGCAAAAAATTCCCGGTAATTTCTATATTTATCCAAAACAAAAAGAGATGGTTATATTCGAAGATTTTGAGTTTACTGATCCAGACCTCAAGGTTTATACTTCACGTGCGTCATTCCCAAAGGATGTCCTTGTTAGCTCAAATTCCGGTAGTATTAGAGGGTATCGTATTGGTCAATTTGGCATTGCCCCGTTTAAATATTTCCCCAGTACAGGGCAGCTTTACATATTGAATAAATTGGTTGTCAGGCTCGAAACAACAGATAGTGAACCTTGTGTATTTCCTAAACGTCAAACTAATCTTGCCAAAAATATTGTTGACCGAATACTTTCATGTATGGTTGTTAATAAATCATTGATAAATGATGTGGGTGTGATGCCACCCTTTTATATCGAAGAAAATATTAAAGATTTGAATCCTACTGATTTGCCATCTCTTTTCGGCGCGCCAGTAGATTTACTCATTATCACAACACATTCACAGTTTGAGTCATATAGAGATTTTGCATGTCTGAAAAAGATTCTCGGCTACAATACTGAGGTAAAAACATTATCCTGGATTAGACAACATTATCAGGGTGTTGACAATGCTGAACGGATAAGAAACTTCATAAAAGACGCAGTCGAAAACTGGGGTGTGATTTACGTTTTAATGGGCGGTGATGTTCCTGAAATACCAACAAGGTGGGTTTGGATGACTCCGTTGTTTGGTTATTGGCCTGTTCATACTGTGACAGATCTGTACTTCTCTGATCTTGATGGTAACTGGAATTTTGATGGTGATGAAAAATTTGGTGAGGTAGAAGATTCCTTAGATCTTTATCCTGATGTATTTGTTGGACGTTTACCGACAAACCACAATTCTGAGGTCTGTGATTATGTTGATAAAATTAATTCATATTTGCATCCAGTAAATACAGATATTCAGATTAAGACACTATTCTTCACTTCAGATTTTGATGTATCTGGTGATGCATATGCAATGGCGTTAAGATTAGCTGACCATCTTCCGCCGTGGTTTATTACAAGTTTTCTGAATGAGAAACCTCTTGAGGAATTAGAGGATTCCATAAATTCTGGATTTGGGATTGTTGCTGGATTGGGACATGGTAATGTGAATCTTATAAGGGTTCGCAATAGCCCGAGGGAAGATGCAAACAACTTCTTTTTTGATTCCCTGACTAATACAGACAGCTATGCAATGATGTTTGTGATTACATGTTATACTAATTCGTTCCAGTCAGATTGTCTCAGCAAACATTGGATATTGAACCCTCATGGTGGCGGAATTGGTTATATTGGACCAACAGATTTTAGCGAAGCATATCTTCATGAGCAATATACTAATAGACAGCTTGATTCACTTTTTAGTTTTCCTTTATCTGCAGTTTTGGCAAAATCAAAAATTCCTTTTATTTCAGTAGCCAATTTGGATAACCCATATCGGTTATACCAATTTTCTCTTGCATACCTGGGTGATCCAACATTGACCTTATGGGATAGTATACCATTAAATTATAATACAATAGATATTACACCAGATACACTTTATGTAGGTTCTGATACAGTTACTGTTAATATAGAGCCACTAGCCCCTTTTAAAGTTGTCTTTTTTAAAGAGGGTGAAATCTTTAAATGGGATTCTGCAGGTGCAGGTGTATTACAGAGTGGTATAAATACTGAGTCCCCGGGTTATCTGAAGTATACAGTAATGAGTGATGGCTATATTTCTTATACAGACTCTATTGTGGTTGAGCCTGGTAATCCTTATCTTGTTTATGATGATCATACGATTCTGGATACAATGCAAAATGGGAATGGTGTTATAAACCCGGGTGAAGATATTTATTTGTATTTAACATTAAAAAACAATGGTGGTTTAGCAGCGACTGGGATTCGTGGACAGGTATGCTGTTCGGATAGTTTACTTACAATGATAAAGGATACAGCATTATTTACAGATATTAGCCCTGGAGAAAGCGGCGTGAGTCTTACACCATTCTACTTTCAAATTTCGGATTTTATGCCGGATGAGTATTCATTTAATTTTGAGGTTATAATGAATTATTCTGCAGTACAGAGTAATGATAGTTTCCAGATAATAGGTTTAGCGCCCGTGCTGGTTCATTTTACCCAGGAGTTTAATTTATCTGGCGATACAATTAATATTTTACCATATTTAGCGAATAATGGCCACGCTTGTGCAGATTCAGTTTATGGATTGATCAGTTCATATTCAGATACGGTTGTGGTGATTGATAGTATGGTAGATTTTCCGCTTATTACTGCCAATTCGATAGTTTCTTCTGAACCAGATTCCTTTAAGATTTATCTCAATTATCCGGGTTCTTTGGTTAGATATAAATTTAGTGTATTTAATCAGGGGTTAAATATTTTTAATCGAGAGATTATTTTGGATACACCTGTTGCACCTGGTTCTTTATGGGCATATGGTATGAAGAATGCGGTTGTGCTTGAGTGGTCTACGGTTTCTGGCGCAGTTGGTTATCGTGTGTACCGTGCCTTAGATTATGAAGGTAATTATAGATTTTTAAACAATCATTTAGAACCTATATGCTATTTAGAGGATTTTGATGTTCAGCCTGAACAGGATTATTATTATTATGTAGAGGCAGTTGATTCATCGATGAATCAAGGGGGGTCGTCAGATACAGTGTGCGGCAGGATGAATCCTCTGCTTGCGCCGGGCTGGCCACAAATAGTTTATGATTATGTATTCTCCTCACCGAATTTTGGAGATATTGATCCGTCTTATCCTGGCCTTGAGATTGTGGTTTGCGGAAAAGAAGGTAATATCTATGCCTGGCATTATGATGGGACACCAGTTGTTGGTGATGGTCGTATATTTAATATTTCCCCTACTGAAATCTGGACATCTCCGGCAGTTGGTGATGTAAATGGAGATGGTTCTATTGATATCGTCTTTGGAGTTAGAAGGGCAACGGATAATCTTTATGTAATAAGTTATGACCCGATAACCAGTCAGGCTACAACACTTTCTGGTTGGCCAAAATCTGTTTCAAGAATGATAGGTTCTCCGGTTCTTGCTGATATTGATGAAGACGGTGATTTGGAAATATTTATCTGGACACTATATGCAGATATATATGCATTCCACCACGACGGCACTGGTGTTTATTCATCCGATGGTCTGTTAAAGAATCTTCCCGGTATTTCCTTTGGTACCTTGGCAATTGGTGATATAAATTGTGATGGCGATTTAGAGATTGTGTGTTGTGGAGGGAGTGATTCAGATTCCTTATTTGTCTGGGATAGGTATGGTAATTATCTTGCGGAATTTCCTGTATATATACAACCCAGGGGACTTAGGTATTCAACTGTATTAGGAAATATTCTTGGTGATGAAAACCTTGAAATCTGTTTCTATGCAGATTCAACAAATCTGGTTTATTTGGTGGATGCAAACGGTGATATTCAATGGTCGCGCGATTTATCTAGCCTTGCTGATGTCGAGGGGAGTCCCATAATAGCAGATCTAAGTGATGATGGATACCCGGAGATTATCTGCGCTTACAAGTTAGGCTTTACCATTCTTGATTCGCTCGGTAATACTCTTTCTGGCTTTCCAGATATGACACACAATGCAAAATTGCCTATTGTTGTTGATGTGGAGAATAACAACGACGTGGAGGTAATTGTTGGCTCATCAGATTGGAATCTCTATGCTTATAAGAGCAACGGCGCACAGGCTCCTGGTTTTCCCATCCAGTTTAGTAATGGAATAGACGCATCACCGGCAGTTTACGATATTGATTTGGATGGAACTTTGGAACTTATGGTTAGCAGCTACGACTTCAAATTTTATGTTTTTGATTTAAATACAACCTGCTGGAAATGGCCAAAATTCCGATATGATCCATATAATTCCGGAACCTACAGATCAGGATATTTCCCGGGGATTAGCGGCAATAATAAAGGAGCCACAATTAATAATTCTGGACTAAGAATAAAACCCAGCATATTTTCTAAAAAAACAAAAATTGAATTTAGCATAAGGCATCCCGATAGGATAACACATTCATCCTACGGGACAGGTAGGGCAGAGGGCATAGGGTTAAAAATCTATGATGTTACGGGACGAAAAGTAAAAGCTTTTGATCTACAATCTGAAATCTCCAATCTAAGATCTACAATAATGTGGTTTGGTGATGATGATCTTGGCCGTAAAGTTTCTGATGGGGTTTACTTTATCAGGTTCGAGACTGGTGATAAGGCAATAGTTGAAAAGGTGGTGAAGATTCATTAGAAAAAGATCAGGGTTGATCTTATTTTTATTTATTATAATTGGTTGTATTGTAAGATACTGGGGAATAAATTTTGGTTTACCACATTTAGACTGCCGTCCGGATGAACTTGTAGTTGTAAACATTGCATTGAAATTCGGAACAGGGGATTTAAATCCCCATTTTTTTCGTTATCCTACATTTTATATGTACTTTATTTCATTTTTCTATGGTGTTTATTATCTATTAGGCAGAGTTTCCGGTAAATATGCATTTTTGCAAGACTTTGTAAGTGAGGCTGTAATAAATCGCACCAATTTCTTTTTGATAAACAGGTATATCTCAGCCTTTTTTGGCGTGGCAACAATCTATGTGGTTTATAAATTAACTAAATCTCTATTGGACGATGATACTGCTTTAGTCTCGTCATTTTTAATGAGTCTTGCTTATTTACATGTAAGGGATTCCCATTTCGGTGTTACCGACGTTTTTATGACATTCTTAGTCATATGTTCGATCTTTTATATTATAAAATGTTATAAAGATGGTAATATAAAAAATTATATATTTGCTGGTATATTTAGTGGATTAGCAATGTCGACGAAATATAACGGATTGTTAGTCATTATACCAATTTTTATTGTCCACTATTTTAATATTTTCAATGAAAAATTGGGGTTTGTAAAATTATTTTTGGACAAAAGAATCTTATTTTTTATTGGTGTTTTTATGATTGCTTTTTTATTCGGCACACCGTTTGCATTAATTGATTACAGTAAATTTATTGGTGATGTCTTATATGAGATGAGACACTTACATATGGGTCATAGTATTGATCTTGGTATCGGGTGGTGGTATCATTTAAAATTTTCACTATTTTTGGGATTAGGATGGAGTCTATTTTTCTTATCCCTGGTTGGTATTTTTGTTTTGATGAAAAAGGATATAAGGAAGGCATTGATATTAGGTTCCTTTCCGCTTTGCTATTATGTTCTAATGGGAAGAGGACACTCGGTCTTTGTGAGGTACGTAATTCCACTTGTCCCTTTTCTTTGTATAACTGCGGGTCTATTTATAACAGCCATTAGTGCAAAGATTTTGTGTAAATTCAAGAAATATAGATATTTGCTAATGTGGTCTTTGGCAATTTCGGCTATTTTGCCGTCAGTAAATAATGTAATAAATTTTGATAAGCTGTTAACCAGAAAGGATAATCGTTTAATTGTGACAGATTGGATAAATGAATATATTCCTGGAGGTAGTTCAATCTGTCAATTAGGGTCAATGGGCTGGGATAGAATACAACTTTACCCGACATTAAAATCATTGGAGTCAAAATATAACAAATATGTAAAAAGGAACGAAAAACAGAAAATTATTGAAACAATGACAATTATAGATTACTTGAAAAGAAAGAATATTATTGGTTATAAATTAGTTGCATATGATGAGGAAATCGCTAAATTTAAATTTAATGGGGAAGAAGATGATACACTACCGCGATATATTGTTGTGCCACATTATCCTTTATATATTTATAGCAACATACCAGAAAATATAAAAGGGATATTATTATCATCATATCAATTAAAGAAATCATTTGGGGTAATTGGCGTGGACAACCGGGAAAATCAGTTTGACCAACAAGATGCTTTTTATATTCCATTTTCGGGCTTCAAGAATGTAGAAAGACCAGGCCCCAATTATTATATTTATGAAAAAATTGAGAAGGTCAATTAGAAGCGACTCAGCAAAAGGACGTCCCGCCCCTTAGCTACAGAGATTTCACTGTTTATTACCTGTAAATTACAGTAACCCTGCGATCAAAGCCGAGATCCCAGAGGTCATTAATCATCTTATCCAGGTTTTTTGTCTTGAATAAATAAATATCATAGATCTGTCTGATATTTCTTTGCGGGTTATACATATCTTTGTAGTATACTGGAGCATCTATGAATTCAATACTTCTTAATAGAGTTCCACGATTATATAACGCTGAATTTTTTTGTTTAGTAGGATCAAGTACTGTTGCCTGTATCAGTAATATTTGCTCTTCAGCTAAGAGCTTATTGTCATCACGGTGTATAATCTTTTTTCCTTCCAGAAATACGGGAAATTTTTTGCCGATACTATGCCAGGGATGATTTGCCGGGACGACGATTGTTCCATCAATATAAAAATCGATATTCGGTGGGACTACTGTATAAATATATTTTATATCATTTTGTTT
>JAGMEL010000388.1 GCA_023128195.1 Caldifarciminota bacterium
CAATGTTCTTGCACTCAATGTTAATGATATGAGAACCGAGGCTGTAATAATATAAGGTTTATATTGTTTTGTTTGATTGACAAATCGGGCAGCGATTATTGAAAGAAGCGGGATTAGTGGATATGCAAGTCTGAAATAAGGATGGTAGAAGCCGAGAATCAAAACGAATATGGCTGCGAAGATTAGGAGGTAGACATCCCATTTACTGATGGTTTTTATATTGGAAATTATGTATAAAATGGTAATAAAAAATGGTATCGGTGCGAATACTAAAATGTAGAACAGGAATTTTATATGGTTGATACCCAAGAGACTGGCATGGCGCGTACCTATCTCAGATATTTGAACAAGTTTAATGAATAGATATGTGTAGGGTAAATAGAACAGTATCGGAACCAGAATTGATAATACGAACCATTTCTTATTTATAGTTTTTCGGCATAAAAATCCAATTATAAAAAACATGAAAATAAGAGGGAATGCCGAATATTTTGTGTATAAAGCAAGGATCGTAAACAATCCTGCTATCAGAAAGTGGTATGTCTTATTCAGTTTTATTCCTTTAATAAAGAATAAAAGTGAAGCAGTGAAAAAGCAGAGAAAGGTTGCATCACTCAACCCTGATTTTGAGAAGAAGAGAAAGTATTCTGTTGAAATAAAAAATATTATACTATAGAGACCTTCTTTTTGCGAATACAATATTTTGGCAAGATGATAAATAATATAAATCGTAATGCAAGAGAATATAATTGATAGTAGCGGTAACATCTTAGGGTTGATCTGGAATAAACTGAAGAGCATTGCTATTAAAGATTGGAACAGGGGTGGTGTTTGGAAATTAAATGGTTTGCCCTGTGCCCCCATGGTCGTTAACCACTGCCCCTGCAGGGCAAATACACCTTCATCCCAATCTCTGAGATTAAAGTTTTTTAAACCTAAAATACTTAGCAGTACGAATAAAATTACAATAAGATGAACAATGTTTTTTTGTTTAATTACTTTTTTCGCCAGTATAGAATCCTTCCACAGTTTGGACATGTGTTAATTTCTTTACTTCTAGTCAATAGTTGAGTTGGGAGTTTCTGAAAGCAACCAAAACAGAAATCATTTTCAACCGGCGCAATAGCCCGACGATATCTTTTTTTTAACCGTTCATACACATCAGCGATATCTAGAGGAAGTTTCAGGAGCAATTCACTTCTTGCTTTTATTAAAGACCGACGTTCTGCATCTTTAATCTTAAAACCTATTTCTTTATATGCGGGTTCGTCCAGGTCATCTAATAAGTTATCAAGATCAAAGAGTAATTTTAGATGCATCTCTATTTTATCTAAGGACATATTACTTCCTTTTTTTCAAATCTTTTTCAATTTGATTTATTAGGGCAATAAATTCTTCAGGTGTCTGTGGTTTTTGAATCAATTTTTTTTTCGTTATTTCCTTGGCGATTTGAACAATTTTGCCTAAGGTTAAAAGATACTGATTTCCCGGATCCTGAGGTGGTGCAATGATGAGAAAAATTAGGGATACGGGTTTTTTATCTATCGCATTGAAACTTATGGGTTTGGTTGTTCTGCCGACCGCAATTTCTAATTTATCGACTGCCAAGGAACGACAATGTGGAATTGCTATACCTTTACCTATTCCGGTTGAGCCCAGCTCTTCTCTTTTCTGCAATGTCGATACGATAAGTTCAGCGTCCGCATCCTTTTTCAGTGAATATACCAGGTCTTCTATTATCTTGTTCTTCTTTCCTGGTTTAAGAAAAAGATTTATTCTTTCTTTTGACAATAAACTCGCAAGATTCATTAAACCTCCTTTTAAATAGAGGGCAGAAAAGGGCTAAAAGAGGGGAGAAGAAGGCTATTAAAGGCTGCTTTTATTGCCTTATTGAACCATCTCTGCGCCATCTTATGCCTTTTTGAGCCCTTTTATTTTTTCTTTTATTGCCTTATTGAGCCATCTCTGCGCCATCTTATGCCTTTTTGAGCCCTTTTATTATTACATCCTCTCCGGACATGAAACACCAAGTATTTCAAGTCCGCTTTTTATTGTTTCTGCTGTTCTGTTGATCAACGCAAGCCGGGCTTGCGTGAGTTTCTTGTTCTCACCTATTACTCTCAGTTTTTGGTAGAAATAATGGAATACCCGCGCAAGCTCGATAAGATAATAGGCGAGCATGTATGGTTCAAAATTTCGTGCAGCATCTTCTACCACTTCGCAATATCTGAGAATTGCTTTTGCGAGAGTAATTTCTTCCTTCTCTTTTATAAGGTCTTTGGCAAAACTGTTGCAGCACTCAATGCCCTGTTCCTGAGCCTTTTTTATAATACTCTTTATTCGTGCATGAGCATACTGTACATAATAAACAGGATTTTCATCCGACTGCTTTAATGCAAGATCAAGATCAAAATCTAAGTGTTGGGAGTTCGATCTCATGACTAAGAAAAATCTGACCACATCTTTCGGGATGTGCTTTAGCAATTCTTCAAGTGTTTTTAATACTCCAGCGCGCTTACTCATCTTTATTAATTTACCGGCTTTTCTTAAATGCACTTGTTGGACAATGAGTACTTCAAGCATACCGCGGGGATACCCAAGTGCCATCATGCCGCTTTGCAAACTCCTGATCTGAGCTTGATGATCTGGCCCCCATATGTTGATAAGCCGATTATATTGCCTCTTCATTTTGTCAAGATGATAGGCAATATCAGGTAGCAGATAAGTATGGCGTTTGTCAGACGTAATGACTACCCGGTCTTCCTTATCACCGAATTCTGTTGTCCTAAGCCAAACAGCGCCATCTTTTACATAGGTCAGTTTTTTTTCCTGAAATAAACCCAGGACTTCATCAACATAGCCCTTTTCGTAAATGGATGATTCCCGAATCCAGTTGTTGAACTCGACGCCAAATTCCTGTAGTATTCGCTTATGTCCTTCTATAAAATAGTCAATTGCATACTCTTTGATTTTCTCAATGTCCGCAATGCCTTTTTCTCTAATTTCCCTGGCCAAGTCTATTATGTATTCACCGTGATAGCCACCTTCCGGTATATCTGCGCTCTTGCCATTCAGTTCCTTGATTCTTTGTTTGACGCTTTCGGCAAGAAGCGATGATTGTCTTCCTCCATCATTGACATAGTACTCAGAAACTGCTTCGTATCCAGTTCGGTTCAGTAATTTTATAAGCGAGTCACCAACTGCAGCAGCACGTGCGCTTGCAATGTTGATTGGTCCGGTCGGGTTTGCACTCACAAATTCAATCATAATCTTTTGCCCTTTTCCGAGGTCGATTGTATCCGGTTCACTAAATAGCTTTTTTAGTATGTAGCCATTAGCGATTGTGAAATTGATGAATGCTGGTTTGTGTACAGAAATGCTTTCTATCATAGGATGCTGGATTAGTGAAGCGATTTCCTGTGCGATTTCATAGGGCTGCTTTTTTTTCTGAGCAGCGATCCTAAATGCGATGTTTGTCGAATAATCGCCCTGTTTTTCTTTAGGTACATAATCGATCACTATATCCTCATCAGGGAATATTTTCTGTAGTATGTTCTTGAGTTCTTGCCTAATCATTATTAAACTCTACTCGGGGTGCGTCTCCCCAGAGTCTTTCCAGACCGTAAAATTCTCTTGTTTCTTTAGAAAATATATGGACGATTACATCGATAAAGTCTAAGAGAATCCAATTACCTGTCTCCAGACCTTCGACATGGTCAGGTTTTTCATATTCCATCAAATATTCGGCTATGGTTCGGTTGTGAATACCCGAAAGGCCATTTGCAATAACAAAATAGTCTGTAATCGGTGATATGTTTCTTAAATCAAAAATAATGATTTCAGCGCCTTTTTTCTTATCGATTTGCTTCGCAATATTTTGACTGAGCTGTTCTGCGTTTACTTCTTTAGGAGATTGTATTTTAGAACTCTTTTTCAACATCTGGGAAAATTATATTATAGTCTTTTCCAATAATTACAGTAATTTCTAAATAGAGAGCGGCATCGATATCTTTTCCGATATTTTTACACCTGATCCTTTTTGCAAAATATTTAGCATTCTTCATGTTCTCATCATTGCGTTCAATTACTACAGTTTCTTCGAAATCTTGTTCATCAGTATTCCCAATTTTAACAATATTAAATCCTTCCTTTCTCAGGAGATTTGTAACCCTTATGGCTAATCTATTAACACCACAGCCATTAAGAACTTCAACTCTGATGTTACTGTTTTTTTTATAGATTTCTTGCGGGTCTTCCCGGGTGAACATTATAATCATTGAGACAAGAAAAGCAGCCATAAGCAGAATCAATACATAGATAACCACCTTTCCTGTATGTTTTTTTCTGGATATTATATTCAGTATTTCAGACATCCTGTGTTTGTTTAATTTTTTTGTGCTGTTGGGAAGTAAATGTCCTACGGGGTTTGTTGTCTTTGGCGATCTTTCTTGCTTTTATTAGATCTGATTTTGAATTAATACCCATGATTTCTTTCTCATTATGAATTTTTAGAGCAACAACCTTTTCTCTTTTTTTGAGCATTTCTCCGACAACATCTGTCAGATAATATTCTCCCTGGCGATTTTGTTTGGTAATGTTGTTTAATGCCGATAACATGGGCGTTTTTTTGCCGTAATAAATACCCGCGTTGATCTCTGTAATTTTCTGTTGTTCAATTGTTGCATCGACCTGTTCTACAATTCCCAATACTTTATTATTTTTATCTCTTATGATCCTTCCATATCCGAATGGATTTTTTACATCACAGGTAAGAAATATTAAATCTGCCTTTGTTTTATCATGATACTGTAAAAGTTTTAGAATAGTATCTTTTTGTAAAAGGGGGACATCGCCGCATAAAATTAAGACATTATTATTAGTTGAAATTTCAATACCTTTTTTAGATGCATCGCCAGTACCACGAGGCACGGATTGAACTGCATATTTAACCCTGTTGCCAATTACTGTTTTAATCTCTTCAGCATTTTTTCCTACAACTATGATTGTCTCATCGGTTTTGATATTTTTAGCTAGCTCAACAACAAATAAGATGATTGGTTTTCCTGAAATTTTTTGTAATATTTTAGGTGTTTTCAAGTGCATTCGTTTGCCTTCGCCTGCAGCCAATATTATTATGCTCAATTTTTTATTAGAAATCGATTGTTTTTCTGTGGACACGTGTAAATATAATCAAATATAAAAATTTGTCAAGCTATAAAGAGATTTCTGTTATCACCATAATCTTGAGAGCGATGAATATTTTTTCAGAGCTCTCACAAAAAAAGAAGGGCCATTCAGGCCCTTCTTATGGCATAAGAATATCTATTAGCGAACAACTGTAATTCTATGTGTAATTGTTTCTGTTCTCGTTTTTAACTCGATAAAATATATACCTGCAGGTAATCTCCTATCATTATTATCACACACATTCCAGGTGAATTGCTGATCTCCTTTTTCTTCATTACGGCTAATTGGTGAGGCTATGAGGCGTCCGTCAGTTGAATAGATCTTGATTTGTACTAATGTTTGTCTATTTAGTGAATATTTAAATATTGCTTTATTATTTACTGGATTTGGAGTAATCGTTAGTGTTTTTGCAAGCTTTTTAGTATATTCTTCTCGGATACCAGTAATAGAGTTTTCATAGAGTTGAATATAACCATAATAGCCACTTATTAACATATCAGGATCACCATCATCGGTCCAGTCGGCAATGTGAAAACGAGAACCATAATATGCATCAATAATTGTTCCGTTCTTGGTCTTTAGTGTATCATATGAGCCATTGAAAACCGGGTTTGCATTTGTTCCAACATTTTTATAGAAATAGACGCGGCCATCATCGTTGCCAAGTATTAGGTCTTTTAGACCATCCTGATCCAGATCATAAATTCTTGGATTAATCCGATAACGGTAGATATGACTTACTCCAGCCGTCATAACTGTATAGTTATTAAAAACCGGTGCTGAATTCGTTCCAATATTCAAATAAACTCTGATATTGCCGGTATTAGGTGAAACATATGATTGTTCGCCAACAATGAGGTCTTTTTTACCATCTTCATTCCAGTCATTGATGTCCGGGTTACTGTTGTAATTAACATGGATATCAATACCATTAGCTTTTATATGTCCTGCATTGGTTAAACCTGTACCGGTTTCGAGGAAGAGTGTGAGATAACCGTTTCTATCACCAGATATTAGATCTCGCTGGCCATCTTCATTCCAGTCGCAAACTACGACTGATGAACCCTGGCATCAGCCAGAAGGTAAGGTGATATCAATACCATTTGCCTTGATAAAGATATAATTACTAAATACTGGATTATTATTGGTTCCAATATTTGTATAGAAGCGAATTTTACCGGATGTGAACTGGCCAACAATAAGGTCTTTTTTACCATCTCCAT
>JAGMEL010000389.1 GCA_023128195.1 Caldifarciminota bacterium
TAGAAATTGCCTCAGCTTCAAATTTAGGTGCGACCAAAATTCCCACTGGATTATCTACGAGCTTATTAGCCATCTTTTCGTCAATTTCCTTTAAATTAAGGCCTAAAATCCAACGTTTTGTTTCTTCTTTAACATCTTTATCATTCTTCCAGCTTTCTAAATAGCATTTTAATTGTTTTACAGCTGCCTCATTGATATCTGACACCTTAAGCTCAAATATTCGGAGTTCATAAGCATTATCAATCACACCGAGCCCAACTAAATCCATGCGCCCTATACCACCCTTCTCTGATTTAATACAAATCTGAGAGCGCATAAGCGCAGGCAAAGGAATCTCTGAATCAGGATTCCAACAGCCCACAATTGCAGGATTACTCATCAAAAATGATTCCATATCTCTTTCAGAACTAAAAGGCTTTAGTGTTCCTATTTTTTCTGTATGCACCTTCCATATTTGTGATTCCATAGTAACCTCCTTCTGCTGAATTCTTTTTAATTTAATGGCTAAAACCAAAAAGCATTTTTATGTTTTAGGTAGGATCTCATAAGTGTAAGTCATGGTTGTACTTTGATGTGTGCCTTCCTTACTTAAAAGTCGAACTCCACACAATCTCTCAATTATCATTCCACCTAACACTTGATTCACATTAGGCACCCGACCTAATCTCATTTCCCTATCAACATCCCCAGCTCTTATGGTAATCTGGCTTTTCCCTTCTCTTCGTGCAGGTTCAATATAATTCTTTAGTACAAATTCTCGAATTTCATCTGCTTGGCTCATTTTCTCTCCTTTAAATACCTTTGGTTTTTGTATGGGCAATATTTCTTCATCATGCACAGAAAATGTTTTATTCTGATCCCCATAATAAACCATCTTTTCTATTGGACCACTTAACTTCCTCTTCTCCAGATTTTGAATATCAGCCACTTTTTTTAGTTTTTTCAAAACGAATCCAACTATAGCATTGTCTATGACTTTGGTATCGCTAGTATGAAATCCATATCCTAAATATGACCTGATTTGATCTTTGCATTTTAGCCCAATCTTATGAAACTGGGGATATATCTCACGAAATAATTGCTCATCCCTCCCATTTATGGTTTTGTGATCATAAAAGAATCGCAATGTGTATTGTCGATCTATTGGGGGAATTAAATCTGGCAGAAAGTGATGAAGCGCTTTACTGTTAGCCACCAACTTGGTTTTACTTGCGCTTACCTCTATATTTGCAAGCACATCCCAGAGAATATCTATTGTGCTAGATAAATCTACGTCGGAAAGATTTAGTAAAGATCTCTTCTCTAAGATTTCAATTTTGTCTTTTTGATTTTTAAGACTTCTGACGAAAACATCAAATTCGACTAACTTTGCTCCGCGAGGGCCCATTCTATGTAATCCCCATGCAGTTAAAGTTGCATAAAGGTATTCTAAAAATAATTCATCATTAACAGCAGCTGATGGAGACTTTAAACTCTTTAATTTATCAAGAGCTCTAAAATGGAAATATGGAGAAGGCCCAGAGAATAAATTAGCTTTATTGAATTCTTCAATATAGCTATCAAAAAATAAGCATATTGCATTAACACGCTCAATAATCCTGTTTATTGTTGTTTCTTTCCTTCTCATAAATTACCTTTCATCGATGAATAAGGTATTCATTTCTAATCCTTTTATTCCCAATTCATTTGAATATATCGAACTGTTTCTTCTGGGTCCAGCATATGTGTAGTATTCCCTACTCTAATATGGAATTCTTTTCCACGGGCACCTTTCAAAAACGCTGGTTCCTGAGCTTTATCCGCTTTCACAACACATATTTTGTTGCCATTTATATTCTCAAATCGAATTCTGATGAACGAAGAGTACTCAGGTCCGATATAGTCGCTCATTAAGGTATTGAGAAGTTGTTCAAAACGGTCTTTTGAATTTCTAAGAGTTTTCAGATCTTTCTTTAAGCCTTTGACTTTTCCATCATCTTCTATACCAATTATTAATATACCACCATTTGAGTTTAAGAAAGCAGCGATTGTCTTTATAACAGAGTGACGGAGGTCTTTGTTGATACAATTCTGTACGACATCCCATTGCAAGGTGCTCTTAAATTCTAAAGTCGCACTCTCTCCTAAAGCAATTATATCGATGATAGGACGTTCATAGGAAACTTCTGGCTTAGCAACTAGGGCTTTCATGAACTCATTAAGTTTGCAGGTAATTAACGCACGTCGTTTCTCAAGAAAATCGGGGAATCTATTCAATTTCCATAATGATGGATCCATCGGTACAAATTGTTTTACGAGAGCACCAGGAAATCTTTCTTCTATCTCTGGTAAGTATTCTTCTGGCGGGTTGTTAGAAATACGAAGATTTGATTCTGCTGTTAAAAATGCACGGTTTGCAATTTCATTAATAATTTTTTTATGTAAATGGTTATCAGGATCATATCCGTTTTTATAAAGAAGAGATACAGGAAAAATATGATGATTGTGTATACAATATGCTTTATCATTTGCTTTCGATCCAAGAGCGACGCCATTAAACCAATCTAATGCGCCCTGTGCTTTTGCCAGAATGAGTGTCATACGGTGCAACGGATGTAAAACGCCTCGACCTTCTAAATCATTCGCCTTTACTTCAATACGACCCCTTTGGTCAATAATCTGGTTACATAATTCATCCCATGGTTTCTCTTCACGCATTATTAATGAAATATCGTGTTCTAACCGTTGGTCTGTTTGTGCAGTATACCTAGCCCAAGTGTGAGCTGCATATAACCAGTGAATTGCTTTTTTTAATGATCTTTCAGTCGGAAATTTCCGTTTGTTTATCGATAAGTAAACTACAAGAGGAACAAGTACATTTGTTGTATTTAAATCATATGCCGAATGAACAAAAGCTTGACCAGGTAAAATTACTCCTATGTAATCTAGTGTTTTCTTGAGATTGTTCCATCCTTCCTCGAGTTCTTCTCTAGTTCTATCATGAATTGTGTGAAAAAGAGCACGCTTGGTCACTACTCCTGTTAAA
>JAGMEL010000039.1 GCA_023128195.1 Caldifarciminota bacterium
ATGCTAATGATGTTCTTCAGGATAAGGATAAGTGGTTATGAATAACAATGAGCAGAGTTTGATAGTTATGGGATAGCAGATAACTGATAACTACATCGCTCTTATGATTAATAAACGATCCGCCTGTCTTACTGAGTTTTCATAGACAGGCGGATTCTTTTTATTATACTCCTTGACTGGTGCCCATAAAACGATTATGATATAATATATGGCAAAGAAACTTTTTGTCGGTGTTGATATTGGCGGTACAAATATAAAATCTGCCCTGGTTGAAAATGGTAAGATAAAGAAAAAAAGAAAATTACCAACAAAAGCAAACCTGGGACCTGAAAGAGTCATAGTCCAGATAAAATCTGCAATCAAGCCATTTATCACAAAGGCAGCAGGTATTGGCATTGGTATTGCCGGTATTATCGATTCCCAAAAAGGCATTGTCAGGTTCTCTCCTAATCTTTCCGAGTGGCACAATATAAAATTGGTTAAAGCTTTGAAAAAAGAATTTAATAAACCGGTCAGGATTATTAATGATGTTAATGCAATATGTCTTGGCGAGTGGCAATACGGTGCGGCAAAGGGATATAAGAATGTTTTTCTGTTTACCCTGGGTACAGGTGTAGGCGGTGCTGCAATATGTGAGGGTGTACCTCTGTTTGGTGCTAATGGTTTTTCCGGCGAATTCGGTCACTCAGTGATTAAATTTAATGGTCCAAAATGTTCCTGTGGAAATTATGGTTGTCTTGAAAGATATGTTGGAGCCAAGTACATTGTTGCTAATGCAAAAAGAAAAATGAGAAAAAAGATTACTTCTTTAAAAAATTATAAGAAACTTACACCACATATTATTGCCCAGGAAGCAAAAAAGGGTGATAAGGTTTCAAAGGAGGTTTTTACTGAGATCGGTTTTTATATAGGTATTGGTGTATCAAATATAATTGCCTTATTCGACCCGGATGTAGTGATTATCTCTGGTGGGGTCTCAAGAGCAGGTAGGATATTGTTTGAACCGATTAGAAAGACCGTAAGAAAAAGAGTATTGGGCGCAGAACACCGTAATTATAAAATTATCCCTGGTAAATTGGGCGATGATGCCGGTGTACTTGGAGCAGTATATTTTGCGTCGGGGCTTACTTCACGCTGATTTTTCTCTGCCTATTATAACCAAATACCTCGGGTGTGTACATCTCTTCAGCCTTTGTCGAAGGCATGGTAAACGAGCCAAAGGTCATTGCCCTGACCAGATAAGAAAAGGTATGTTCACCAGCTCTTAAGGCATCGGCAAAGAGCAAAACTTTGTCATCGTATATTTCCCAGTGATCAAACGTTCCCCATGATGGATAATAAAAATAGTAATCGTCATACTCACCTTCGTAATAATCTTCCACATAGTATTCATCATGATAATCCATATCACCATCCATCATCTTTAGAAGTTGTTTACTTTCAGTATCAAACGATGTATTTATAACCTCAACACCAGCAGGTAATGGGTCATCAACAACAACAAAATTCCGCTCCTGAGATGTAATAACACTTAAAGTGACTTTATAGATCTTGCCTGCGCTCAGCTCATTGCCAGTTGAACCCTGTGTGAGCGGTTCCATGACCTTAAATACTGCAATGCCTTCATCCCTTGGTTTTAATTCCCGCTTTGGAGCATACAGCATTCTCATACCATAGTATAATCTGCCATCGCCGCGTTTCTCAATATTGACTGACATCTGTTTTCCTTTTTCTAAATCAGCGATTGGTAGTTCTTGTCTTCTTATCTGCAGGTCTCTTCCTTTAAAGATTTCTTTTACAATCTCTTTATTTTCAAGATAGATCAATGCCATGAATTTAGGTGTTTGTTTTTCATAAACCTTAAAATAGGTATTAAGGGCATCGAATACATAGATGTTTTCCTGGGTTGAACGCCATCTGCCACCTTTTCTTTCATTAACCAGCCATTTTATGATTTTTTCCGCGTTTGCAAATTCACCCTTTGTCTCAATCATTGCCTGTAGAATGAGCGCGGTCGTCCTTACATTTGAATGCCATATCCATGACATGCCGATTGCATTTTCTTCTTCAAAGTGTGCAGTTGTGGGAGCCATCTTTATTTTATTTAATAATATTCTTCTTAATTCCTTTTCATAATATGAATTGTCATAGATGTGTGCTGTTTTGAACAACAGGGTTTTGCCGAATAAAGAAATCTGGTCGCGCTTTTCAAATAATCGGGACATATAACCATGGTCATATTTATTCCATAAAGCAAGGCTATAGAGGATAAAGCATTTTGTTGTTAACTGAACATTTTTATTATAGGGATATTCCCAATCCACATTGTCCCGGCGCAGAACAGATTCTAAATATTCTAATGCCCTGTTTATCATATATTGATCAACATGATATGCTTTGCCATGTGCTTTTCCAAGGGCATAAACAACATAGGCAGTAAGCCATGGAGATGGCCGGTATGAATCCTTCCAGAATTTGAATCCTCCATCATAACCCTGAAAATCCCTGAATTCTTTTATAGTTGTCTGGACTTCTTTTCTCAAGTTTTTGCCGCGTAAAGCAGATAGATTGAATGAATTAATTAAATCCTCAGCAAGTATGAATGGTAAAATCCTTGATGTTTTCTGCTCAAGGCATTCATAAGGATACTTGACAAGATACTCAATACCGCCTTCAAGGCCAACGAGCGCAGACGAGGATGTAGTAAATTCAAGATAACCCACATCAGGGTATATGTCCTGGGGAACAATAATTGCCTCAGATGCCTTGTCTGTGGTTTGGCTGTAAAGCGCAACCGCTTCAGTCAAACGTGGTGCAATGACTGGAATACTTAGCTCAAGACCGTCTGATTCATTATTTAATGTTACCTTAAAACGGAAGGTTGCCTTTCCTATTTTATCTGCATAGTATTTAAACCGTACTTCTTTTTCCTG
>JAGMEL010000390.1 GCA_023128195.1 Caldifarciminota bacterium
GTTTACTCCTGTAAAGTGAACGCCCACATCGGGATGCGGACGTTTAATGGTACCATTTTATACATGTTTTCTCCTTGTAAACACTTTCATCATATTATTCCATTTTTCTCCGATCAGCCATCATCACACCTGTTAAAAATAGTATAATTGTATAAGCTGACATAACACTTATGCCACTCCATAAATCTGGTTCAAAGGTAGTTAAATTAAATTCATGACCTGGACCAAAACCCCCTTCATTTACAGTTCCAAAAACATCTGCGATTAGGCCTTCATTATGAGTTACAATAAACCAGGGATCTACTTCTGCAACTGTAAAAACAGTAGTTATAATTGGTAGTATCATCATCAAAAGAAAGAAACCAATAAGTGTGGATGTTATTGGTTTTTTCATAATGCTGCTAAAGAAAAAAATAATACTTACTACACTACTAGCATAGAGCAAAGCTAATAAAAATGACTGACCAAGTTCTACAGTGAATCCCGATACTCCATAAATAGCTGCAATTTCTGAAGCTGTGACTAAGTAGTATATAGATACAATTAGCCATGTCGCAATTATTGAAGCTATATATTTACCTACAAAGATACTTGTTTTTTTCTGAGGTGTCGGAAACAGCAATAGACCTGTTTTTTTATCAAACTCACCTGAGATACAGTCTCCTGCAAATATTGCACCAGAAATAATTATTAACATGTTAATAAACCCTAGATTACTGGATGCAAAACCATTCGCAGTATCAGCATAATCTAGACCAAGAAGTGGGGGAACTGCAAAAAAAATCAGAGGTATCAGAATTGCAATAATCAATGTTATCAGAATTCTTTTTCTTTTAATATGTTTTAACAGCTCAAATTTTATTGTAAGATACGTATTTTTAAAATCATCTACACCTGGAATATAATGGTTAACATCCATTTTACATTACCCCTTTTTCATCATTCATAATTGACACATAAAAAGATTCTAAATCAGCTTTATCAATAGAAAATGAAACCACTTTTAAACCCTGCTCAGTCAATTTTGTAAGTATCTTATTGCTGGTTTCCGGTTTACCATCAAATTTTATTTTAAAAAAACCATTTTCTTTTTCAAAACTATTAATCTCAGGGATACTTTCTATTTTTTTAATATCAACTTCAGATAACTGATTTAAAAATTCAACCTCAATTGTATCAATTTTTATTCTATTCATTATCTCTTCAATAGTTCCCTGTGTAACAACTTTACCACCATCTAAAAAAATAATTCTATCACATGTATTCCTTACCTCATTTAGCAGATGTGAACTTAAAAAAATAGTTACTCCTTTACTTTTGAACTGTTTTAACATACCCCTAACATCTTTTATCCCCTTAGGGTCAAGACCAATAACAGGTTCATCAAGAATCAATATATCAGGATTATGCAATATCGCTTTGGCTATTGCTAATCTTCTCTGCATTCCTGTGCTAAATGAACCTATCTTTTTATGTTCCCAATCTGATAGTTTAACTATTTTCAAAACTTCTTTAATTTTTTGATTTATTTCATTCTTATTCATTTTATGGATTTTTCCAAAATATGTTAACATCTCATGGGGAGTAAGATAATCATAGACTCCTGGAACCTCTATTAATGATCCAACTGATAAAAGCGCTTTTGTAGGATTTTTATTAACATTGATATTATTGATATAAGCCTGTCCTGATGTAGGAGTGAGTAAATTTGTCAGCAACTTTATTGTAGTTGTTTTTCCAGCACCATTCGGGCCAACAAAACCTAATATTTCTCCATTTTTTACATTAAACGAAACATTATCAAGAGCTTTAAAACCATTAAACATTTTTGTAAGTTTTTTAACTTCAATTATGTTACGATCGCTAATTGCTTTTAATTCAGCTTTTTCTTTTTGAAAGGTAAATTTCCCTTTTGTATTACAATTGGGACATGATAGAAAGGCTATTTCTCCTGGATTTCCTTGGACGGTTATATGAGTTTTACATTCGGGGCATTTAACAGTTTTTGATATCATATATAACTTCCACCTTTTTTAGATCAATTACCATGTTCCAAAAATATTCCTGGCTATACCCTGAATTACCTTTTTGATAACTATAATCTGAAAGGAATCTTTTCTATAATGATGTAATCTGCCC
>JAGMEL010000391.1 GCA_023128195.1 Caldifarciminota bacterium
ATTGGTCGTTCTGGCTTTAATATTTCTGATATTACACTATTACTAATATCTAAAGATTTCCGACTGGGGATGAAGGATGATAACCTTTTCGTGAGAATAGATCACACAGACGAAGTTCTGGATCGAGTTGAGGAATTCAAACCTATTTGGGAACAAATTGAAGAGATAACTAGAAAGTCAATAAAACCAGAACCCAAACTTCGATTTGACTGTCGTAACTGTGACGTTTTCAAGAAATGTCTTGGGAGAGGAATTGATAATCATATCTTCGACATTCCACGACTAAATTCTTCCAAATTTGACAGATTAACAGAATGCGGCATTGTTTGTATTGAGGATATCCCTGATGGATTTCCCTTGACTGAAAATCAAACCAAAGTGAGGAATTGTGTAAAAACAAAGAAGCCATTCGTTGGTGATAAACTCAAAAATGAGTTAAAATCTGTTTCATGGCCTGCCTATTATCTGGATTTCGAGACTGTTATGTTAGCAATCCCATTATATTCTGGTATTGCACCATATACTCAGATCCCAACACAATACTCTATTCATAAATGTTCAGAGCTTGGTCAGATCATAGATCATTCTGAATATTTGGCTGACCCAAGCAAAGACTGTAGGATGGAACTTGCCGAGAATTTAATTAGATATCTCAAAGGAGAAAGTAGCATCATCGTCTACTCTAATTTTGAAAAAGTTATTATTAACAGTCTTGGCAGCGTATATCCAGATTTTTCGAAAGAATTGAATTGCTTGATAGATAGGATGATAAATCTCGAAACAATCATTAGAAAGAATTTTTATCACCCGGATTTTCATGGACGTACATCATTAAAGAAAACACTTCCTGTTTTGGTGTCTGATTTATCATATGATGGATTGGAAATTGCAGATGGTGATTCAGCCATGGCTGCTTTTGCCTATTTGGCTCTTGGTAAATACGAAGGTGGCGCCGTCGAAAAAATAAGAAGAAAATTGTTGGATTATTGCAAGCAAGATACACTATCTATGGTTAGGTTACACCAGAGATTGGGTGAATATATATGATCTCCATAGTAGATATCAGCACGTTTCAACGAAGATAAGAAAAGTATCAGATCATCTTATGTCAACGTAGGCGTTCGTTTGTGCGTTTAGCAAGAAGATATAAAGGAGGTGATTATGGATTCACTCACAATTGAACTAACGGCAGCTTTAATTACTAATTACGCCACCCCCAATGCTCGTACTAAAGTAGAAACTGTTTTAATTGACGGGTCTAGTCGTATAACTATTGTGGATTTGGCCGGTGTTCCCCGATCGGTTCATCGATTTGTCATTCATGATGCAACAGAGGTCGGCTGTCCACCTCTTGATGCGGAACAGAGTACATTGATTTTTGCCGCTGCCTGTTCTCTCATTACACCATGTATATTTTTTTCACCCTTACAGCCTCAAAGATTTATTCCAAAACTTAATTTTGGAAAGATACCAACGGAAATTGAAGTAACTGATTCTCCAACTGGTAAGATAATCGGCATTACTGAAAAGATAAGGATAACTGAATCTGTCAGTACACTTCTCACAACAAGAGTTACTTTCGATGAAAACAGAATTTTTGAAGTTGTTAAAAAACTTTTGAATATGCGGCCTTTTGATTCATCTCAACGTAGTGTGCCTGAACTCAATATTCTTGATGCTCTTAAAAGATATTGGGAAGCTATGCTGTCTGGTGAACCGTTGGGTTGTTACAGATCTTTATTTACTTGCTTTGAGAAAACCATCAATTGTAAATCTGAGAAAAAAGGAAGTGATTTTGATATTTTTGCCTCAGGAATTATTGGGTTAAAAATAGACGAAATTAAGGAACTACGTGAATTCAACAATCGGCTTAAACATATAATCCGCAGCAAAAAAGATTTTAAAACACTGCAACAGGGTGAATTAAATTTATTCCGTTTAGCTGAACGACTCAAAATTGCAGCGGATAATGTTCTTCTCACAAGAATTTAGATTTAATAAAAATAGTATTTCTATGGGAGCTACATTTTTCTCCCTAATAGCTAATGTGTAGTGCTGATATGATGAGGGGGGAGGATTACTTATGACCCCATGAGGGATAGGCGTATACTTTTACCGTGGTAGTTTTTAGGATAATCAAAAGGAGGAGTTAATATGATTGTACAATGGAACAAATGTCAGGGCGGTGGTTGGTGCAATCTACTCACGGTCGATCTCGAACATGAACACTTCAATAGTATGGAAGGAGTGTACATTATCTGGTACGGTGGTGACAATCCAGCAACTGTCCGTGTTGGACAAGGATTTATTAGAGACCGTCTAGCTTCTCATAGAGAAGATTTAGATATATTGACTTATAAACAATTCGGCCTTTATGTAACATGGGCGCAGGTTGCTGCAAATCAACGAGACGGGGTTGAAAGATACCTTGCTGAGAGGTTCAATCCCAAAGTTGGAAGTCGTTTTCCAGAGGTTGATCCGATAGAGGTTAATTTGCCTTAGTAATTTTTTTTGGCTAAGGTGGGAGCAGGCGTTCGTTTGTTCCTAAATAACCATTGAAATCTGTGATTTTATATATATAATAATTTAGGAGGATTTATGAAAAAACGGCGGAAGAAGACATCAAAGGTACGTAGACGAAAAATACGAGTTTCAGAACCTTCTATCAATTATAACAATATATATTATAAGAATGAAAAAGTCTATATATATAATGATGATATTATAAAAACAAATTCCATCAGTGATGGTAGTATTGACCTGATTGTTACATCACCACCATATAATGTTGATATTAAATATGGCAAGTATGATGACAGAATGTCGTATGAAAATTATTTAAAATTTACAAAAGAATGGCTGACAGCTTGTTATCGACTTGCCAAAGATGATGGTCGTTTTTGTTTAAATATACCATTAGATAAAAATAAAGGCGGGCAGCAAAGTGTTTGTGCTGATATAACAACGATTGCAAAGAAAGTTGGTTGGCAATACCACTCTACAATTATTTGGAATGAACAAAATATTTCACGAAGAACAGCATGGGGTTCTTGGCTTTCAGCAAGTGCTCCTTATGTTATTGCACCTGTGGAAGTGATTGTGGTGTTATATAAAAAACAATGGAAGAAGATCAAGAAAGGCAAGTCGGATATAATAAAAAAGGAATTCTTGGAGTTGACCAACGGCGTATGGACTTTTATGGGTGAGAGTAAAAAGAGGATAGGTCATCCAGCTCCTTTTCCTGTTGAGTTACCGAGGCGATGTATAAAACTCTTTAGCTTTGTTGGTGATACTATCCTGGATCCCTTTGTTGGTAGCGGTACAACATTAATTGCTTGTATAAAAACCGACAGAATTGGCGTTGGTGTTGATGTTGATGAGTCATATTGTGAATTGGCGAAAAAGCGAATAATAAAAGAATGTTCTGTGACACAATTGACGCTTGCCAGTATAGCCAAGAAATAAATATTATGAAAAACAAAAAGAAATCTATCGGCGATTTGGTACTCGCATATTTCAAAAAACACCCTAAAAAGGATTTAAAACACGGTCCTGTTGTTGATTGGGTTGAGGAAAAATATCTTAAGCTTTATGGAAGAAAACCTCGTGACACATGGCGTCAAATCAGAAAATTTCATGAAGAAGGCATACTAATACAGGTTAAAAAAGGTGTTTATAGATACGATCCTGATTATATAAGAAAAAAAGAGTTGTACGATTTTCCTGCCTATATAAAAGAAGCAATCTATAAACGTGATGCTTACAAATGTGTAGTCTGTGGGCGGGGTAGAAAAGATGGGGTTGAAATTTGTGCAGATCATATTAAACCAAAAGACAAAGGTGGCACAAATATTTTAGATAATGGTCAGACATTATGTACGGAACATAATGTTATGAAGAAAAATTACTCACAGACAGAAGCGGGTAAAAAGTATTTTATAAAGCTATATAAAAAAGCCGTTAAAGCAAGTGATGAAAGAATGATTAAATTCTGCAAGCAAATTTTTGATGTATATGATGAGAAGGGTATAAACTCACATATTCCAAGGCCTAATCATAAATAATTGAATTAACCAAGGGCAGGCATTCGTTTGTTTGCAGAAGCTATTAGGACATAAGGATGTTAAAATAACAATGATTTATACTCATATGATGAACAAAGGGATAATGGGTATCAATAGTCCGGTCGATGAGGTGTGAATTTTCTTCTTATACGGCTTTAATTAACCATATAAGAAACCGTGAATAAGAGAAGTATTTATGGTTAAAAACTTATAAATAAAAGGGTTAATGAGATGAAAAAAGAGAAAACAAGCAGGTTTATACAGTCAACTCAAGCCGTGTTTCTTATATCATTAGTACAGATAAACTTAGGTTAGCCACACAGATGGTTAAGAAAGGAAAAGGTGATGGGCAAAGTAGAGTATAAAGTCGTGAAGTTGCCAATGAAGGGCCTTGGAATCTTTACGAAAGATGTTTCTCCTGACTTGGATACAACCCTTAATTTAGAGGGAAGAGATGGATGGAGATTGGTTAATTCCATAACCCCAGCCAGCGCTTTTGGAGAATCAGAAAAACTGGTACTGATCTTCATGCGCGAAGCTAAATGAACAGCGATAGGATCCCGGATGGCTAACAACGGGATGAACGCTGACTGGGGTACACTCGCTGCGCTCGTGATCCCAGCAGGTTATCCCGGACGTTAGCTGTCAAGATCAAACACAGGAGGATAGTTCATGAGACATTCAATCTTCAAAACGATCTGTACGGCCGCGACACTGCTGGCCGGCTTGATCACGGCAGCTTCGGCACAGGAGAAGCTCGATCGCACGGTCTTGCCAATCCAAGAGCCGGAACGACCAACCTATAGCAAGCTTGACGTGCGCAAGAATGCAAAGTGGGAAATATTGTTTTTGTATGATGGAAAACCTAAATACTTTGGAAGTTCTGAAATTGAAGATCTTACTTTGGAGGAATGGGGTGACATAGGGGCATATAGTGCTTACCAGCTCTTTGACGAGAATGTGACCACCGCCTGGGTGGAAGGCGTAGAAGGGGATGGTATTGGAGAATATGTATTGATTGGACAGGAAAATACCCTTCCGGACAAGATCCATATAAACAATGGATACCAGAAAACGGAGTCTTTGTATTATAAAAATAGTCGGCCTAAAACACTGAAACTAAGTCTTTATGTGGCTTATCAATTACCTGGAGATGTAACAGAACTGGGAAGAATTTTTCAGTGTTTGCAATATCCTGACTCAACAATCCTTCATTTAAAAGATAAAATGGGAACCCAGGTTTTTGAGTTGCCTTTTGATATAAAAAGGGTAAAATCCGTAAAAAGTAATGGAGATGCCAATTTTGAAAAGGAATTTGAGGAAAGAGTAGATAAGTTTGTAGAACATGAACATTATTACGGTTATATCTTAAAACTGGAGATCATGGATGTATATAAAGGAAGCAAGTGGGATGATACCTCCATTTCAGACCTTTGGTTCAGCAGAGAAAAAAAAGAAGTAGTGAATAAAATATATAAAATTTCTGCAAAGGAGAGGATTATCAGGGTCTTCAAAGAAAATGGTAATATATTTTTTTCTACAACAAAGCAGGAAGACATTTTTCTAGTCGGTCCTAATAATATTGAGGATGAAATAATTGTTGTAGACGGGGATAAGCTGAATATGTCTCTTAGTGCTGTGAGTTCTGATAAAGAATGGGCCCAAATAGATTTTTATTTCTTTGATGGTAATTATAAAAAAGTCTCTTTTCTGTATAATGTAAGGCTCCGAAAAAAGGTGGACAAAGCCCTGGGGAATGACTATTACACATTGTATGGTTTTGTAGAGCAAAACGGAAAGACCTACATTAAATCCAACCGTGGACTTATTAACCTGGAAGATGTTTGGGAATTGATCCGGGAATAATTTCACAAAGAAATAAGGGACGGGGGTTGACTCTGTGACATTTTAACAAGAATAAAACCTGTTCCTAAATAACCATTGAAATCTGTAGATTTCCGTATATAATATTTCAGATTTAAGGAGAGAACGCCGGAAAATGGATAATTTATTAACAATCAAACAAGCGAGTATGTGGGCAAGTAAGCATTTAAACCGACAGGTAACAACATCAAATATTTCTTACCTTATTCAATATGGAAAGATTAAAAAACATGATGACAATGGATCAATTTTGGTTGACTTAAATGATTTAAAACGTTATTACAAATCATTTCATGGCAAACGAGAGTTGAAATGGAAAAAAAGTCTGGGTGATGATTTAAATTGGGCATTATCTTTTGACCATTTAAGGGAAAAAGATACAACAAAACATGTCCATAGATTACATCCTTACAAAGGTAAATTTATCCCCCAATTAGTAGAATATTTTCTTGATAAGCATACAGATGAATTTAAAAAAGAGACATATTTTAAAAAAGGCAATATTATCTTAGACCCGTTTTGTGGGTCAGGAACAACCTTAGTACAGGCGAATGAGATGAGCATGCATTCGATAGGAATAGATATTTCACATTTTAACTGTATGATTTCTGAGGTGAAATTATTCGATTATAATTTCAAGTCATTAGAAAAAGAAGTAAAAAAAATACAGGATGCAGTTATAACTTTAGAAATCGATACTAAAATCAGTAATTTTGAAAATGAACTTTATGATGAATTGGCAAAATTCAATTATAAATACTTTCCGAGTCCTGAATTTAAATACAGAGTATATCGTGGAGTTATAAATGAGGATAAATATGCA
>JAGMEL010000392.1 GCA_023128195.1 Caldifarciminota bacterium
ATAAAACAAGATTCTTCATCTACTTTTTTGGATAAATGGTATGTAAATAATGTTCGAAAAGAGATAGATTTTGCCTTTGATCTGGTTAAGCAAGTTAAAAATAGCAGAAATAAGAAAATCTTGGCAATCATTCTGAGTCGGGCAATTCGTTCTTGTAGAGCAACAACACACTATGACCTTGCAACATTGAAAAATCCGCAATGGACAGCTTATTACTGCCACAAGCACAAAAAAATATGTAAACCGATTTTTTCGATAAAAAAAATGTTTTCTCGTTATGCTGTAGATACAATAGAAAGACTGAAAACATTTGATAATTTGAGAACCTCTGCATATTATGTTCTACTTCCTGTTGATTCTCGGGCAGTTGATATATTTTCAAAGATAAAAAAGAGAAAACCTGAATTTTACGATCTTCTGCGTAAACAAAAAATAAACGGAATATTTACTTCACCACCCTATGTCGGTCAAATCGATTATCATGAACAACATGCCTATGCTTATGACCTGTTAGGATTTAAGCGAAAAGATGATTTAGAGATAGGCCCTTTATATAAAGGACAGGGATTGGATGCGAGAAAATCATATGTTGAAGGTATTTCTAAAGTATTGCTGAATTGCAGAAAATATCTGGCAAAAGATTTTAATATTTTTCTTGTGGCAAATGACAAATATAATCTTTATCCGACCATTGCTGAAAAAGCAGATTTGAAAATCATTAATAAATATAAAAGACCTGTGTTAAATAGAACAGAACGGGACAAAGGTGCTTATTCGGAAATTATATTTCATTTGAGGAGGAAATAATCAATGGGAATATCAAAGGGACAAAAGAAATCTATTAAGAACGTTTTAAAAAATAGTTTAAGACACAAATTTCAAAAATACAATCCTGAACCTGCTTCAATGCCATTTCACACACGGCTTTTAGGCAAAGATAGATTGGCTTTATTTTCGTTTATACAATCGTTAAATACGACTTTTGGGACGTCGATTTTTGAACCTGTTGCTCTTGCATTAGCCAAAAAGAATTTCAAAAATGCGAAATCACATGTGAAAGTAGGGGAATTCATTAGCGAGGAGGCTCTTTTAGTTATTCAAAAGATAATGGATAACCTGACGACGGCACAAGCATCACCGAGCAAATCACAAGCGATTAAAGCAATTAGAAAAGTTTGTCAAAAAGGTACAATGCGAAAGGTTAAGCCCACAGAGGTTGATGTTTTTCTTGAAAGCAAAACAGGAGAGCTGTATCTATTTGATTTAAAAACAGCGAAACCGAATGCGGGTCAATTCATAGGATTTAAGAGGACCCTTTTGGTGTGGGTCGCAGTGATTTTAGCTTCTAATCCCAAAACAAAGATAAATACTATTATAGCAATACCATATAATCCATATGAACCAAAACCTTACAGGCGCTGGACAATACGAGGCATGTTAGATTTAGACAACGAATTAAAAGTTGCTGCAGAATTCTGGGATTTTATAGGCGGCAAAGGTGCTTATCAAGATTTATTAGATTGTTTTGAAAAAGTTGGTATTGAATTAAGATCTGAAATTGATGACTATTTTACGAGGTTCAATAAGCAATAAATAAAATCCCACAGGAGGTGAAACAATGGAACCTTCAACTTTATTAAAAGCAAAAGGGATAAAACCCGAAGAATCAGTGTTTTTGATCACTGCAGAAGAGGCGTTGGAGAATATTTTAGAGGCAATTGATGGGTACTGTCCTCATCTGGAAACAGATAAAATAACAAAGGAAGATATTAGTACATTACTCAATAGTTATGCTGAATGTGTTATCGATTATCATCCTGAAAGCCAGCATCAAGAAAGGGCAGTTTTACTTAAAAACTTTGATATGTTGAAGCAATATGGCTTGACTGAGGATGACTATGAAGCACTCGATTTTTGCTAACAGAAATTCAATTTTTATTCGCGTGGATTTAAATATTTATTCGTAATGCAGAAGTCTGAAAAATAAAGCATCGTATGAAGTCTACTATTCTTCACTTTTAGCAAATATTTCCTCGGCGGCGATAGTGGGTAAAATTAAATAACTTATTCAGGAGGGAGGAATGAAAACAGCAGTGTTACCTGAAAATCAAGATAAAAGCACAGGTGAGAGTAAGAAAACAACAAAAAGGAAATGGTGGGTAGCAGGTATATTGAGCTGTTTGTGTTCAGGTCTTGGCCAAGTATATTGTGGACGATTGAAGCGTGGAATAATACTTTTCATGATTCCCGTTATGCTTACTTTTGTGTTAGTGTACAGTATACTTCTTGCGATACGTTTACCTCGTTTCTTTTTCCTTATTACTTTGCCTCATTTCTTCATAATAGCTATATGTGTAGAATTATTTATCATCATTGACGCAATAATTATAGCCAATAAGTACAAGGATAGTTACCAAACGAAACCTTATAACAAATGGTACGTATATTTAATCGTGATTGTGATTGTGCAGCTAGGTGTAGTGCCTATGTTAAAATCTTTTCGAAACGATGTTATTCAGGCATACATTATGCCTGCTGAAAGTATGGCGCCAACAATACTAAGGGGAGATTTTATTTTCATAGATATGACCGCCTATAGTCCCAAAAGTCCTACACGAGGCGATGTTATTGTTTTTTATTCACCAGAGCATAGAAAAAAATTTGCCAAGCGAGTAATTGGCATGCCAGGCGATACTGTTGAAATCAGAAAAAAAGAGGTTTTCATTAATGGGAAACAAATGGACGAACCATATAAAATCCATTCTGATGACAGGATCTTGCATGGATCATTTGTTCCCAGAGATACCTATGGACCCATAATTATTCCTGTTGAACAGATTTTTGTATTAGGAGACAATCGGGACAAAAGTTTAGATAGCCGAATTTTTGGACCTATTGAACTGAATCAAGTCGAAGGGAAAGTTGCAAGAATCTATTTTTCTTGGGATTCTGTAAATTGGCGTATTCGATGTAATAGAATAGGGCAGACTGTTCAATAAATCATTTAATATGGAATCAAATTTTGAAATTCAAGAAAGGAAGTGTATATGAAAATGATTACTGAAATTGAAGGGGAGAAGTACAATTATGAGATAGTGTCTGAAAATGAGGATGAAGATTCTTGTTTTTTCATAAAGGCGATGGATAAATTCACCGGAAGATTCTCATGCATTAATAATCTTAATGCTATACTGTCTGAATTTAGTATTGGAATAGATGACCCGAAAAATGAAGATTCTATGTGGGTACTTACAAAAGAAGATGCCCGCCATTTAGGAGAAACTGCAAGACAAATTCTTTCAGATCCATCCTTTCGTAATTATCTCGAAAAACAATTAGATGAAGACATGACCTTAGGCGAGTGGGAAAATAAGATAATTCTTACTATATAGAAAATATGCATACTTGAGGTCGTTATGTTCATTTTGTCATTTAGTCAATTGACAAAATGACAAAATGATAAGATGGGAGAAAATATTATTAAAATGTTTATAGAGGATCAAAAAAGAGGTGTAGATTTTGTCAAGCTATTGACGGAACTCCTATTATACTTATAATCAGATAAGGAGGTTTGAAAATACCGATGAAGTGGCAGGGATTGATCAGGCTTTTTGTTTCTCTCGAGGAGGAAACAGAAAGGGGTAACTCTGCTTATAACAAAAACCAATTTTAAAACAAGGAGGAAGAGATGATAAACATGGGCAGAAGGTTGTTGATGATAGCGCTCATAGGGCTATGGGTTGCAGGTCTCGTTGGTTGTGGTGCGCCAAAAGAGGAGGAAAGTGTACAAGCCCCAAGCCAGGAAGAAGTGAGCACAGAGCCAGAAGAAGCAACATTGCCAGGTGATTTCCCAAAGGACATACCAGTTTATCCAGATGCTAAGTTAGATTTTGTGCATAAGATTCATCCCGATTCATTGACGCATGTGGAATTTACAACCAAAGCTGGACTTAATGAAGTTGCCAGTTATCTTAAACAGGAACTGAAAAAACAAGGATGGCAAATTTCTGAAGAAACCGGGTCTGAAGCAATGGAAGTGATAGCCTTTAGCGTAAGCAAAGATAAAAGATTCTTGGTGTTTGCTTTACGCTTGGGAGAACGCACTTCATCAGATTTTAAAGAAAAATGGAAGGTCACTCAATTGAAAATGGATTATTATCCACTTGGATATTTTTGATTGAGTACGCACATAATATGCACAAGGGGTCTGAGGAAAGGCCCCTTGTGCAATAACTACAAGCTTCGCAACTGCGAAGCCTCTATTGTTAAGGTTCAGTCCCAAGGGAAATAATTGTATACTTAGCCACCCCATATGCTATCGCTTTTTAAGGAGATATGTATATGAAAAACATATTTGCAATTTCAGTTGAGGTTAATTCGTTAATCAATGTAATCTCAATTAAAAATCTGTGTAATCGTATTACGAGCGATAACGAAGAATATTTTGGGAAGAGGTTTTAATTACTGCGATCAGAGAAGTGTACAAGCAGAGTTTAAGTCAAAGATAGATTGAAGAATAAGCTCTCAAAATTTCAAGTGTAGCAAAAAGGAAGATATGATGAAATTTCCAAAAGAACGATTTTTCTGGATTGGTCTCTGTATAGTTTTTGTAATTGTAATTTTTGTTTTGTTGTTTAATAATTTTAGCGCTCAAAGTGAACTTCGCGATTCCCTAGAAAAAGGTGAACTCCTATCGGAACAAATCGGAACTTTAGAAGATTCTTTGAAACAACTTGAAAAACGATTGCGTGATGTACCAGCACTAAATAGTTGGGATATTGATAAATTTAAAGAAAAAGGTTTACAGAACCCCATTGAGGATCTAATTACAGACCTTAGGGTTCACAGAGAACTAATACCATACAAGGGTGTTTTGGGAGGTACAATGAACTTTTACCAAAAGGACGACATACATATATTAACTTCCAAATGGGTGTTTGCCTCTTTTGATGATGGTCATATAGGTGGGCACATGCTACTTGAATATAAGGTATCAAACAATGGTAAGATTTCTTGGAGAGTTATTGATTCATATTTGGAAGTGAAGTGAAGTGGGGACAAATCTAAACATTTGACAAAGATAATAATCAAGATATAATATATTTATATAGAGGAAAATATACGAGAAGCCTATAATTTAATGATGTCAACCGAAGTTTTCCCTGACGTATCGGTTAAGCATTAGGAGTAAAATAATCTACTGATTGTTAAAAGAAAGATGACAAAAAGAAAAAACAAGAACAATTATGCATTTATAGATAGTCAAAACCTGAATCTATCAATCCGAAATCAAAAGTGGACTTTAGATTTCAAAAAATTCAGAAAATATCTAATAGACAAATACGGTATTACTAAAGCTTTCATTTTCATAGGATTTGTTCCTCAAAATCAAGACCTGTATACTAGTTTACAAAAATATGGTTACATTGTAGTTTTTAAGCCGACGCTTACATTACCAACAGGGAAGGTGAAGGGAAATGTTGATGCTGAATTAGTACTTCATGCGATGATTGAATACGACAACTATGATAAAGCCCTTATTATCACTGGAGACGGGGATTTCTATTGTCTCGTGGATTATCTTATGAAAAACAATAAACTGCTAAATGTAATGATCCCAGATAGGAACAACTTTTCTTCACTATTTAGAAAATTGAGACCTTATTTAGTATTTATGAATAATCTTCGGAAGAAGCTGGGATATACACGAATGAAAAAGAAAAAAAAGAGGGGCATTGCCGCGGGACAGAACCCTTTGGTTAACCCCTCATCATGATTCTATATTATTATAATGAATAAAACTGTTTTGTCAAGGGTCGATATGCATCATGTGTCATTGCACAGCGAAAATGTTTCCTTTAATTGCAAATCAAAAATATCCGCTAATTGAGAAAAAACGTTGATAGAATTAAATTAACCAGCAGGTTTAGTGATTTTGGAAAGAATTGAGGTCAAATCTTTCCTAAGAAACGGAGAATGGGTGAAACGGAGACAAGGAGAGAAAAAGCGTAAGGCGTAGAGAGTAGAGCGCCGTACGTTCCAGTGGAATA
>JAGMEL010000393.1 GCA_023128195.1 Caldifarciminota bacterium
AAGAAGTACTCAATCTCTGCAATAGATTCATCTTACCTTATGGCAAGGCGCTGGTGAACGCTGGAGCTTTCTCCATCATGGTTCTGGAACCACAAGTAGTGATTTTCTCACCATCAATTTACAAAACGATGATTCAAACATATCTTGAGGGCCTGATTAGAGATTTTGCGAACCCTGTGCTTCATGTGTGCGGAAATACTACGAAACTCTTGCCACATTTTGCGCAAATGAATCACCTCTCAGGGCTCAGCCTAGACGCGCTGGTAGATTTTAAAACCTCCTTGGACAACCATGAGCAGCTGAGAGATAAGGTACTCATAGGTAACATTGACCCAGTCAATGTGATGTTTCGTGGATCACCTGAGATTGTTCAGGACAAGGTGACAGAACTACTCAACATGATGATCGGACAGAACTTTATCCTGTCAACGGGGTGTGATATGGTACCGGACACCCCAGCGGGAAATCTGGACTCGCTTATTAACGCAGCTCTGAAGTACAGATAGATGACAGTTCTTTGTTCCCCCGTCTGGGGTCAGCCAATTGCCATTGCGATTATTTCCGTTTCGATACAGATATCATCACTGCCATAGCCAGTATTGCTATCCAATTTGGAAACACCTTTGTCAGCTATGGCACAATTTCTGACATCTTCAAACATATCATTTTCTAGTGTCTATAGGGGGCTAAAGGGTACTTTCCCTTTTTGCAATTTTAAACACTATTTAGCCTTCGACTTCTGTGAATGATATTTCTTTTCATAGAGATGCTCATCATAAGGAACCATTCTTCCAAGACAATTTTCTCTCGAACAGAGCCGACAATTAAAAAAATTCTCTTCTGAAGGAAATCGTAATCCTGAAATGGATTTAACAGGTATCATCATCAAACTCTCTGTTAATTTTACGCCTATAGCCTTACTGGAATCACCAAGAATTGTGAAAATGTTACGCTGCTCCTGTATTGGCCAGTCATTTAATGTTCCTGGAGTCATTATCGATGTTGCTCCTGGATTAAAATTTTCTTCAAGGTGTTTGGTAAAAGCGCTAAACGCAGTATCAAGGGCCACAGATTTTATGGTATCAATCCAGAAGCAGTATAACAATTTATCAATAGTATTTGACCACTTTTCAAGTTCCATTCCACATGTAGCCAGAAAAGGGAACACTCTTTTAGCATTAGTTAGATTTACTCGTAGGACATAGCTGCGTAGTATCACACCGTCAACAACAAAGTCATCCCCACTGGATTCAATGTATGATTGCTTGTACACAACCTTGGGTTTAGCAAGCGTCTGCGCATAGCTGGCAAGGTCGCAAACTTCTTGAGCTGCTTTACTGTCTTTCTTTATATGTAAACATTCCAGAAGGAGATTTATATCTATCTCAAACGGAATATCGTCCAGTATAATTATATTCACCTAGTATTTCCTCAATTACATGCTTAATTTCGAGCAAAATAATGAAGTGAATTGATCCGTTACGATATAAAAACCTTTAGCAAATGTCAATAATAAGTAAAACCTTTTATGCTGCTCTTCTTTCATGGGGCACTTTAACTTTTGAGGAACTTAGCCGTAGAGACTATAAGCTGAAGTATATATTAAAAATTCAGTGCATCAATGAACTCCTTGTTAAAGGTGGGACGCATCGAAAGTTCTATCTCATGTACCCTATCTCGTATAAGAGATGCCTTTTTTAAAAAATTTTGTTCGAAGCATGCCCTTTCAGCAGCTTTTAGACTGGTATTGCCTAAAAAATGATAGGATGCAGCGGAGAATCCCGGGATAAACTTCAATCTTTTGAAATTATCCATATTTAGATGCTTACCGAAGGCACCAGCGATAATAACTTGTTCAATTTCTTCCGACGAGCACCCCGCTTCCTTTAAAAGAATGCGTGATGCTGTAAGGCTGGCACCTTTCGCAAGCTGCACATTGCGTACATCCTTTTGAGTTAGGGATATATCCCCCCATAGATTAATCTGTTTTACATTTCCTTTTAATAAATACTTTGCTGGTGAAGGAAGGAGCATACTGTCAATATCATTTGCAAAGGCGCCTTCGTCTGTGAGGATATTCTCCTCCAGAAGTATTGAGAGGATATCAATAAGGGCTGTGCCGGTTATGCCAACAGGTGTGCTGTCTCCAATCATTTCGTATCGAAGAGATCCTTTATCTGTCCACACATGTGTAATTGCACCGACATCTGCAGTCATTCCACAAGATATGTTCATCCCTTCCAGGGCTGGACCCATTGCACAGGAGGTTGCGAATATTTCACCTGCCGAATTGATAAGGGATAGCTCACCATTGGTTCCGAGGTCGATGAAAAAGGTGTGGCTTCTAAGTCCCATTTCATAACAAAGAGTAAGCCCGCCTGTGAGATCGCCTCCGAGAAAGGAGGAGACAGTGGGCAGGGCGTAAATTTGTGAGTGAGGGAACATGTCAGCTCCGATATCCGCTGGTTTAAAATCATTGAAGTTGAGACGCTTTGTATGATAAGGGTAGATACCCATGGAGGATACTTCTAGCTCGAAGAGTAAGTGGAGCATTGTAGTGTTGCCTGAAAAGACAAGGCTTTCAATTTTATTGTATGGAAGTGAAATTTGCCTGAGAGCTTGAGAGATCGACGAAAAAATTCTCTCCCGAATCTGCTGAACTAGTTGACAAAAGATTGTGGAATCACTTGATGCAGAGATTCTTGTAATTACATCATGTCCAAATCTTCTCTGAGGATTGAGAAATGTATCCAGCATGTACGATCTATTCTGTTAAAGGTTAACAAGGGATATCTGAACTGTTGTGGTTCCTACATCGACTGCAATGGAGTACCGTTTATCTAAATCAATGGAAGGATAAGATTTAGGTGTGATTACAGTTTTATCATCAATAAAGATGTGCGCATCTCCCTGTAGATAGGCTTGGCATGCCAGACGATAATCTGGTTGATCTTTTAGAGATTTTTTTTCCAGT
>JAGMEL010000394.1 GCA_023128195.1 Caldifarciminota bacterium
CCTCTTTAAATTTATTGTGCGACCTGAGGTATAAATAATTATTATTTACCATCTTTTTTACAATCTCAAGATTGTATCTTAATCGCTCATCATATACTATTTTTGGTTTTTTAATATGAAATTTTGAAAAATCAAATGGGACATAATTAACAGTATCTTCTCTTATTTCAAAAACCAGACCTCTTGGTATTCGAAAATAGTGAGGGCTTACCTGCTTTAAATCATTGTCTCTGAATGGGGTTGCAAAAAAGACACCTTTGCTGATTTTGGCAGCTACAAAACTTTCCAGCATCTCGATGAACTTTGTCTGAATTGCATAGGCATTATACGGTTTGTTATACTCAAACTTGTACAATTCTACAAGAAATGACTCAACCTCCTTTTGTACCTCTTTATAAAATTCTGGATACTCATCCTTTAAATATTTTATATACCAGGTTCGCCTGAGCAATTCTTTATCAATGATTACGAGATCCTGTCTTATCTTCTTGACTTTTTTCAGATATATTGTAGGTGAATATATGTCCCAATAAGTGCAGATCAAGAGGCTCTTTTCAGGGAGTTGTTCAATATAAGAACGACCGAAATCCAGACCAAAGGTATTATTCTTCAGGCTACAGGAATGGTAATTTAAAACTGGCACAACTATAGCAACAGGTAATACAATAAACCATTTAAGGTATTTGTTGATGAATTTCAGACCATAGGTGAAAACAATTATCAATGAAATGAGCCCGGGAATATAATATGACTCAATATCAGGGATGTGATAATTTATTGTGTAAAGGAGATTCAGCATGAAGATACTAAAGAACAGCCAGAATTTTTTTCGTTCTGATTTGAAAAGATAATAGAAACCAAAAAAGACCGGGACAATAAGAATGTATAAAAAATCTTTCAAGAATATTGAAAAGCCATTCAATAAATTATTAAAGATCGCATCTAAAGGCAGTGAAAACATCCAGACCTGATATTGTTTGCCAGTGATATGCCAGAACAGACGTTGTACATTATATGCATTCCCCCAGGTGACTTCAGCACCACCAAGGGTTCTTGTAATAATATACAAATATAGTGATACTCCAAGTGATGCAAAAAGGATTCCAAGAAGAATTTTTTTAAAATCAGATCGATAGACAAAGATAATATATAAAAATACAGGTAAACATAGAAAGAAGATGATAATATGGTTGGTCATGGATAATCCAATAAGATACATTATAATATAAAGTCCTCTTTCATCGCGTAATTTAAACAGCAAATATATGATAAGTAGTACAAATAGTGTAGTTAAGGGATAGACTTCATTGGTTATTGATATACGCCAGATTGTTGGTGAAAAGGCGAATAGAGATACACATATCATAGGGCTTAATCTGTCTTTTAGTATCTGTTTTGTTATCAGGTACAGAAATATTGCAGCAATAATAGTGAATATGGCAGATAGTAAATTTAGATTTATTATTGGTTCGCCCGGGATATGAGCAAAGAAATATGAAATGAGGGTGTACAGGGGATAGCCGGTTGGATGAGCAATACCAAGTGTGTAACTGACAGCTGCAAGCTCTCCAGAATCGATTAGGTAAACAGTTGGACAGAGAGAGAAAAGGTAGATGGAGAACATGAGAATTGCAAGCATAGTGCATATTAGGTACTGTGGTCTGCTGAATTGTTTTATGCGTTCAATCATAGAAACGAGCAAGGTTATCAGGGCACCAGGACATTAGGAAATGGTTATCAGGGTACCAGGTTCTATTTTTTCCCTGATTTTCTGATATCCTGATGACCCTCATCCTGATACTCTGATCATCTGATATCCTTTATCTCATTATTTTGCAAAATTTAGTCTTAGATTTGTAAGGCGGGTCTGAATATCCTTTTTTTGTTCAGGGCTGAGCTGTTGTTCCACAGTTTTATACAGAATATCTATGGTATCAATCGCAAGCTTTGCCTCTTCAATATCCTTCTTATGTTTTTGTGTTTCTGGATGAACAACAAGGTCCATATATGCCCATGCCTTTCCTTCTAAAGATAGAATATTCAAGTAAATAATATCCCTTACCTTTATAGGCTCTTCTAATAATTGAAGTCTTTCCTCTTTATTTTCTTCTTTTGCTTTTTTCTCTTCTATCATATGAAATTATATCAAAAATTTTTTTAAAGTCAAGTTCAATTTAAATGTAAAAAAAACAGCAGGCGCGGCAGACTGGAAAAAACTGGCGGTTTTTTATGCGACGGCGCAGTATCTTCATTTTTTTATTGTTCCAGAGAACATGAAAGTTTTCTTGTCGACAATTCCCCAGGATATAATCTGGGCATGATTCTACGTCGCCCGAAGCAAGGATTGTTGCTGTTTTCCACATAGCCCGGCATTTGCCCTGAAAGATTGAGTAGAAATAGTTATCCACATTGTAGTATGCCTTTAATTGTTCAGGATTAAATGAAGGAAAAATCTCGACGGGTATGCCGCGTTCTTTTTTCAGGTTATCGAGTAAATTCTGAATTTTAGTAAAGTTCGTTGGTGTATTACAGGAAACATCTGCACCCTGCCAGTAATTTAAATTACGGTGCAGATGTTTTTGCAGGAAAAGACGATGGGCAGCGAGACTTTTCGAATCAATGAACAGCGGATGCAAAAATTGTATACTCTCGGCTTGAATATCATACCCTATTTTTATTACCTCTTGCATTGCAGGTTCATTTGTGAAGTTCAACATGGAATTTATGCGTATTACTGGTAATCTGCTATGTTTCTTCAATTTATTCATTTTAGCAAGCCCTGTCATGATGCGGTCAAAAGTGCCCTTAACACCTCGGATTTTATCATGTATTTGTTTTGGTCCATCAATTGATATATGGATTCTATTTACATTCATACGTATGATCTCTTCTGCATATTTACTTAAGAAAGTACCATTGGTTGTGATTACCAGAAATAAACCGCTTTTCTTTATGTACGATATTAAATCGACAATTTCTGGATAGACAAATGGTTCTCCACCAGATAAATGAATGCGCGGTTGAAATCTTTTTATCTGGTCTATTATCTTAATCCAGCCACCTATTTCCATTTCAGGGTTTGGTTTTCTGAGTCTTTCAAAACACATTGAACATTTTAAATTACATCGGTCTGTTGGATAAAAATTGATCGCTTCAGGAAAGAATGCCCGGGCTTTTAATAGATTGGAAAAAGTATAGCTCAAATTTGAACCCAGTCTGCACCAAATAAATAAAGGTGCGTTCTGAGGATTATATATTAATGTCCTCAGTTTTTTCGCTATCTTGTTCACTTTAAAAATTTGCTATTGCCCACTGAGCAGTTTTGGAGAGCACGTCATCTTGAATCCTGGCAAACTTTTTTAGAATTGGCAGTGTTTTTTTATCTTTTATATTCCCGAGGGCGATGAGTGCATTTCTTTTTATTGCTTTAAAATTTATCCATGTGGCAGTAATCTGATTATTGGGGAATCTCTGTCTGTACTCGTTTTCCTCCATTTGCAAAACATCTGATAATGATATAGATGAGCCGACATAACCTAAATCTGTGCGCGGACTGTGTGGTTTCACATTTTTATTTGCCGGACATACATCCTGACAGATTGTGCAGCCATATAAGCGATTTCCCCAGGCGCGGGCAATATCATCAGGAATAATGCCATACCAGTTTGTCAGTGCCTGAATGCATCGATTACAGTTTAGTACGTAAGGATAGACTATTGCTTCGGTCGGACAGGCATCAATACATTTTTGGCAGTTACCACAATCAATCTCACTGCCGGCATCAGGTTCAATTTCAATATCGGTTATGATTTCACCAAGGACAATCCACGAACCATACGTTTGGTTTATAATGATGCAGTGTTTACCATAATAACCGATTCCACTTCGTTGGGCAATAGGTTTTTCAGGTACCGGACCATTTGAAAAGATGCGGTATGTAGCACCAGTTTCTTTTTTTATGAATTGTCCCAGTTTCTTCAATCTCTTTTTTAAATCAAGATAATAATTTCTCCAGGTGTATCTGGCTATGAGACCATGCGGTTTACCCGGCTCAGACAGGTCTGTTTTTTCATCAGTTAAATAGCACTGGCATGCAGCAATTATTGATTTTGCATGGGGGAGTTTTGTTTTAACATCACAAAAAGTGTTAATATTGTTAATATGATAACTTTCATTGATAAATAGACCTTTGTTTTTCTGGTCTAATATATTTTTTGATGCTCTGGAAAATGGTTCTGCAGTTGTAATTCTTATTTCATCAATACCGAGCTGGTTGCCAAAGTTTTTTATGTCTTTGGCATTAATCACAGCTTGCATAAGGAAAAGATGAGGTTGCGAAGTTAGGAAGTTCAGAGTTGTTCTGCTTCATAATCTCAGAACTTCAAAATATCATAGCTTGATGTCTTTAACTCCCTGCTTCCTCGTAGATTCATAAATCAGAGATGCGGCTATTTCAAGAGAATACCAAGGGGGAAGAAAACCAGATATCCAACAGCAAGAAGTATCGGAGCGAGAGTAATATCTCCAGCTGCCAGAAGAACAAAACCAATAATAAGTAAAATTAATCCTATACCAAAGAACATTGTATTCTTTTTTGAAAATTTTGTATCAAGTAAAACTTCGTGTTTTTGTTCTTTCTTTTTGTCTTTTTCTTTCTTCCTCTTTTTTGCCATTTAAGACTCCTTTTTTAAAACATATGCGAATTTCTCGAATTACTACAAATTTCCCGAATATTGTTTGCGGGTTTTGCTTTCATTTGCATAGTTCTCCAACAGAATCATCATTTTGAAACTTCGGTTAATTTTTCAAACTCACCATTTTGTATCTGGTAAATATTAGAGGCTTTTCTGTGCTTTAAAATCTTTGATATCAAGCCCGGTAGAGCACTTCGGTCATACTTTTTGAGTCCGCTCAATCGCCATAGAGTGTAAAAGAATTTGGCTGCAAAATCACTTTCTGTATAACCCTGTTTTTTGAATTCTATTAATGTGAGGCTATCAATTGCTGAAGGTGCTGCAAAGATTGCCCCCTCAACATATTTTTCACCAAGGCGCGGAACTTTTTCATGGCGAAACGTGCTTGTGCCTAAAAGTTGTACATGTTCCAAGCCATAGTATGCAATTTGTGGTGCAGTATTTATTATCATATCTTTATCCATTGATAAGAAAATGGCTTCAGGGCTTTTTTCTTCCATTGTTTTAAGCTCCCATTTCAAAGTAATTGAATCGGGTTCAAAACTGACCATTGAAACGATCTCGCGATTATTTTTAATAACCTCCTTGGCAAAACAATTGGCAACTTCTTTATATTCGGCAATGTTTGGATATAAAATTGCAAATTTATTTATTCCAAGATCATACATACTGTATTGTGCAATCGCCCTTGCTTGTTCTTCATCGCTCTGTCCCGCCGTAAAAATATGAGGTATTCTTTCGAATTTTGGTTCTGAAGTCATTGGCAGGATTACAGGAATTCCCTTACCATAAGCCAGGCCACAAACGCCAAATGCCTCAATCAAACGAATTGGTGCGATGAGAAAATCAACGTGAATATCTTCGATCAATTTTGCCGCAGCAACGGTTGCCTCAATAGGATCAGATTTGGTGTCGAGATAATGGAGGGAAAATGGTAATTTTTTCTTATTAAATATATTAATGATTTCCAATAGTTCTTGGCCATAATTGGTGTATTCGCCAGTCAGTGATAGCAAAATACCTGCCCGTCCTGTTGTTGTACCAAGTCCAATAAATCTTTTATATTCCTCAACTTCAAAACTATATTTGGTTTTGGGAAAACGTCTTAAGAGAAGGTTAAAATCGCGTTCTGCTTCCTTCTTTTTACCTTCACGCGTCTCAATCTGAGCAAGGTTATACAGAATGTGTTCATCAACTGCATCGGCCATAAAGATTCTATGTAATTTTTCTAATTGTTTTATTGAGAGTTCGGGTAATATCTTAATTATACGTACAAAAGCCTTTTTTTGTTTTGTTGAATCATTGGTCTGTGTATAAAATTTTGTTAGATAATAAGCGGCTTTATAGTCCTTAGCAAGTTGAAAATAGGATTCACCGGCTAACGAGGTTGCATTAAGATAATAAGATGAATTAGGGAACTCTTTTATAAATTTTTCTCCTAATGATCCTGCACTCTTAAATTTATCTAATTTGAAATAGGAAAAAGCAATCAGATATAATGCTGGCTCATAGGCTTCAGTATTTTTATATTTGTCGATAACTTTTTTAAACTCATTGATTGCATTCGGATAATCCTTTTCTTTAAAATAAGTATTACCCCTTTCATAAATGACTGCTGCTTTTTCTTCAGCTATACTTGCTTCATACTTTTCTAAAACAGTGGGTTTGATATGGGCACAAGCAATAAATAGAATAATTACGAACCACAATAACTTCTTCATATTTATATATTAGCCAAAAAAAGATTTATGTCAACAGAGACAAGATAAATGCAGGATCGTTCACCTTCGGTGAACTTGCAGGATCATACGCCACATATTGTGGCGTATTCGCAGGAGACGTAGGATCGTCCGCCTCAAAACACAGCGGCGGACTCGTAAAACTTGTAAAGATATTGTTTGTGAATTCCGCCAAAATATAATATAACAAAGCGAGCCCGCAGGAGATACTGCGAGTCCCGATTTTATCGGGACGATACTGCGAATGAAATGATACTGCGAGCCCTGTTAAATACAATAATTCTGGTATCCTTACCCAAATTAATTTAGTTGTTAAACTTTTCTCCTTTGTATATCATAAATCCTCTTTTTATTTAACGGGGCGAGCTTGTTTCGAGATTTTCGAGAAATAAAGCGATCCTGCGTTTCTACTACAGTTTTACTTTTCTTATAATCTTTTTGATCGCTTTTGGGGTCAATTTTTTGTCTTCTAAAATCGTATATCTTTCAGGTCTGATATTCTTTACATTGTATATTACCTCAATAAATTCATCCTCAGTAATGTCCAGGTGTTTCAAATTTTGTGGAAACGCTATCTGTGCATAAAGTTTTTTTACTTTATTCAGATATTCATTTCCCTGAAGAGCCATAGTAAAGATTGTACCAATGCCGACCTGTTCGCCATGCAGGGTTTTTCTCGGTGAATACAGATAATCTAATGAATGACTTATTTTATGTTCACTGCCACTGGCTGGTCGGGAAGAACCAACAATGCACATTGCAAAACCGCTTTTAATAAGACCGTGTGCCAGGCACAAAAGAAAATCGTTGTTTTTAATAGATCTATTTTGAAATTCCAAAAGGCTAATTGGTCCTGCCTCTGCTAATGTGAGTGCTGCAGGTTCTATTTTTTCAATACCTTTTGATTGTGCGAGTCGTGCATCAAACACAGCCGAGAGATTTGATATCAGGTCACCCACTCCTGCCCTAATATGTCTTATCGGTGCTTTCTTTATTATATTGATGTCAACAATTACCCCATGAGGTGCTTTGGTTATGTGGCTAATTGGTATATTGTTTTTGTCTTTGATTACGGAAACCGGAGAAGCGATGCCATCATTCGATAAAATTGTTGGAATACTAATAAATTTTGTTTTACATTTTCCAGCAGCCAGTTTTGCAACATCCAGAACCTTGCCGCCTCCAAATCCAATGACTAAGTCTGGTTTTTCTTCTTTGATGAAATTTTTTATATTCTTAACATTTTCCTCATCACTATTTGATATTAAATGTTTAAAAATCTTGATTTTCTCTTTTTTAAAGATCGATGCGATTGTTTCACCGCCAAGTAAAAATGTTTTGCTGTCGCCGAATAATAAGACTTTCTTGAATTTTAATCTATGAAATAAAAGAATTTTGAAAAGATTTTTAAGCTTATTGTCACCGATCTCAATAAATTCCGGTAAATCAATTTTAAGTCTTTTTTTCATCCATTAAGATTAATGAAAAATTTTGATAAGTCAACCATCATAAATTGTAAATTCTAAATCCGAAATCCTAAATATTCACCCCATTAGATATGCGCCTAATTTATTTTTGAAACATTTATAGGATTGTG
>JAGMEL010000395.1 GCA_023128195.1 Caldifarciminota bacterium
GCATATACACCATCAACATAGCCACCAGTATCATAATATCCGATCTCATAAGGTGATTGCGGGATTGCTACATTTATTATCCTGAGACCATCATACTGGTCTGCGACATATGCAATAGTGTCTTTTACATATAAACCATAAGCACATGATGATGTATTGTAAAAACCGACCTCATAGGGCAATTGTGGATTCGCAACATTTATTATTCTAAGACCACTAGCATTACCATCTGCAATGTATGCAAAGGTATCTTTTACGCATACTTCATAAGCATAATTCGGTGTTTCACAACTGCCTATAATGAACGGCGACCCGGGGTTTGCTACATTTATGACCTGCAACCCACTATTTCCATCTGCGATATATGCGATAGTATCTACAACATGCACATCTCGCGCAACATGTGAGGTAAGGCAAAAACCCATTTCATAGGGCGATTGTGGATTTGCTACATTTACAATTCTCAAACCACCAGAGCTGCCATTTGCCATATATGCAAAGGTGTCGTTCACAAAAATACCAATTGAGTGTCCGGACAAACCGAGGCTGCCCTTTTCATATAGCGATTCTGGATTTGCTGCACTTACTATTCTCAACCCAAAATAGTAATCGCACACATAGACAATAGTATCTACTGCAAAAATATTCCAGATTTCTTCGCCTCCAGGATGCCAATGTCCGACATCAAAAGGAGAGTATGAATCAGCTGCATTTATTATCCAGAATCCTTGTTGTTCACTTGTAAGATATATTAAAGTATCTACAACAAAAACTTTTCTCGCCACACCTGCTGTTTCATAATAACCAATCTCATAAGGGGACTGGGGATTTGCAATATTAATGACTCTCAAACCATTATAGTCATCTGCTACATAGGCAAGCGTGCCAACTACGTTTACCATCCAGCTCTGCCCATCTGTATTATAATAACCAATTTCATAAGGAGAAACCGGATTGACCGCATTTATTATTCTCAAACCCTCACCGCGGCCTGCAAGATATACCAAAGAATCAGTAACATCAGCGATACCTTCTGCATACCCACTTGTTACTATGTAGCCGATTTCATAGGGGGCTAATGGATTTGCTACATTTATTATCCTAAGTCCTTGATTCCAGTCTGCTAAAAATGCAAGAGTATCTTTCACATATATACTCCTGGAATAACCGGGTGTATCATAATGACCAATTTCAAATGGCGACACCGGATTTGCTACATTTATTATTCTCAAGCCCTTGTCATTATCTGCTACATAGGCAATAGTATCTATCACGTGCACATCGTATGCAGCCCCTGTTGTGTTATAACTACCGATTGAAAATGGTGATTGAGGAATAGCAATATTTATTATCCAAAGCCCGCTGTTTCTATCTGCCACGTATGCCAGGGTGTCTTTGACAAAAACGCCAAATGCAACATCCGGAGTTTCGTAAAATGCAATTTCAGAGGGTGAATAAGGATCAGTAACATCTATTATTCTGAGACCACACCATTCATTTGCAACATACGCATAGTCTCCGCAAACATGAATTCCCTCAATTGTCATAGAGGGCAAAAAGATCTCGCCGAGCAACGCAGGCATCGATGGTCCACTTACATCAAGTATCTGGAACGAAGCGCCATTGCCAATATAGGCAATATTGCCATTTACAAAAACTGTATTAGTTGGCCCATAAGGCCATCTTCCAATTGTCCTTACATTTAATGAATCACGGCATTCACCACGTAGATATTCAGCATACCCCGCATATCCCGCGCTTATAAATCCAAACAGACCTATAATCAGAACAGATGTTGTCATTCTTTTTTTCTCTTTTGCCATTCTGGACCTTTGTGTCGGAGCTGTTTTTTATCCCAAAAATCTTGAATCTGAAATCCCTTACCTCGTACGCGCAGTGCAACGGGCTATAATCTCAAATCTCTTCAGTATATGTTTTCTGCTTCTACCTAATTTTCAGCCTTACTGCCGATTTGGATATCGTGCAGATTGTCTGCAATAACATAGACCTTTCCGTTATTTGCTTCGGGATCAACCGGTTTAATAAAAAAACCATTAAAATCTTTACTATAATCAAAACTCATACCTCTAATTACCTCACCATCTGAGAATTCAACCTTGATCTTCAGTCCTCGCAGGTTAGAGATATCAACCTCATCAAATTTTTTCTTCTCTACATAAGTTCTATTTCCCTCGAGTGTCCTGACAAAAAATATCGCCTTCAAATCAGTGCAGTTAATTTCATAAACACTTTCCCTTCCCTCTTCCTGGGCAGATTTCAAGTGGAATGTATCCCTTGCAGGTATGAAGTCAGTGGTATAACCTTTAACCAATCTTCCATCCTTAAAATGGACAACAATTCGATGGGGTTTATTTTTTTTCTTATGACGCATATCAATATTTTTCTTAAACATATCATATAATATCCAAATTTGCGCAATTGTCAAGCAGATCTGAAAAACTTGGAAATGTTGTGAAGCAACGAGAGATTTCTGCTTTACCTCAATAGAATTGCCTTTCTGGTAAAAGTCTGCCCAGATGTCGTCAAACGAAAAAAATAAACACCATCAGGAACCGCTCGACCTAAATTATCATTGCCGCACCAGATTACAGATGATTGCATATTGCATATTGCAGATTGCAAATTGAAATCTTTAACCAAGATTCCTGTAGCATCATATATTTTCAAAGTAAAATCTTGCATCTTACTTCTTACATCTTGCATCTCAATATTTTCTATCTGCCATCTAATATCTACGCTGTTGTGGAACGGATTAGGAGAAATCTTTAATAATTTAAATTCAGAAAAGCTGTTCAAACAAACCTCATCTTCTCCTATAGCACTGGGGAAGACAACAAAACTATGTTCTTCTGTTGGATCACCAATCGCCCAATCATAGAGATTCCTGAAAACAAATTTGTAGTTAAGCACGCCATCCCCAGCATACTCCACAATAAGTGTATCTGTGTAAGCTTTGCCATCGGTAAATGTCGTATCAATCGTGTCCATCTCGACCATAGAAAACTTTTCCCACGCCTCATAGGTGCCGTTATCATTTAGATCCACTTGTAATTCTTGTATAAGCGGCGGAAAATTATTTGAATCGGCATACGAAACCCTGAACTCAAAGATAGCACCAGACTGACCACTGTCCGGATCCACACCATCTAACTCAAAACCCGGATCACCGGTCCAGGTAAGAATAGGTACTGACCTGAATATATATTGATAAAGACAGCCATTGGCATAAGAAGCATAAACCTCCACAGTACCATTGTTGTCACCATCGCCAACACATACTTCAGTTACTGAGCCAGTACATGCCTGGCCCATATCACTCATAACCCAGGAAACACTATTCCATTTCAGCTGATAAATCCTGCCCATAAGGTTAACATTACCAGAGGAACTGCCAGCGTAAACCTCATATTCACCATCAGCATTACCATCGCCAATAATTACAGAACCAATTTCTTGCGAAGAAATTAAAGGCGTCTTCACCCACATAACGCTATTCCATTTATACTGATACAATGTAGTATCATCTTTGCTTATCGCATATATCTCCATCTCCCCATCATTGTTGCCATCACCGATTGCCATGCCTTTCATCCCTATATTTACCAAAGAATCTACGAACGTGGAAACCCAGGATGAACCATTCCATTTGAATTTGTATAGTCCAGAATCACTGCCCGAATAGACCTCGTCTTCTCCATCATTATCACCATCACCGATTACTACACAATTCATAACAGTACCGGTTTGTGTTGCCCCTAAATCGCTTTCAATCCAAATACTACCACTCCATTCATAACGATGCACTAAAGAATCACCACTCACACCATACACCTCCAGACTATTATCATCGTCACCGTCACCAATTGCCGCCTGTAATCTCCCACCTGCGCCAATATCAGTCGTATCCCAGGATGAACCATTCCATTTATATTGATAGGTATGGAACGCAAGATTCGAACCATACACCTCATTCTCGCTATCTGCGTTTCCATCACCAACAGTGACATCCATCATCCAATGTGCCCCAGCGCCATTTATAGCGGTGATGTCCCATAAGGTGCCATTCCATTTATATTGATAGAGATACTTATCAGTTGAAGCAGCGTATAACTCGATATTATTGTCGTTATCACCATCACCTATGGCACAACCAAATAATAAACCTGACCCCGTACTTCCCATATTGTCTATCTGCCAGCCAGCAAAACCAATACAGGGAATAAAAAACAGAAATATGCAAACAATAAATAACTCTCTCT
>JAGMEL010000396.1 GCA_023128195.1 Caldifarciminota bacterium
TGACTGTTTTTTCGCTGTCTTGTCCTTTCACGATTTCAGCATCAATTACAGCGCCTTTAAGGGGTTTGCCGGTATCTGCCCGGTACACTGTTCCTTTCAACGCCAGAATTTTCTGCAACTTTTTTAGTTTTTTAATTTGTAAAGGACTGGTTGGATTGACCTCCAAAGGCATAACTTTTTGTGGTGGCCGGATCATTTCAACCCGTTCTAAAACAAAGTATCCAAAAATTTTCCCTTTTTCTTTTGATTTGAAATTATCACTGTGTACCAGGAATATTTTTGATTTTCCTGGTACTACCCACTCTGGAATGTTAGGAATTTTACGGCAGCAGCCCCTCCATTCGGCCTCATGCACAAAACATTTGTTGCGTTTGTTTTTCACCGGCATCCCGCAGCTGCCCTTTTGTCTACAGAGTATTTTCTTATAGGATTTTCCAATCCATATCATCCCATCAATATATTTTTTCTCGTTTAAATGCGACATGAGTTCCCCTCCTTCTTTCTATTTTAGTGCTTCCTTCCTTTACGTTTCATCTTCATTATTAAAGGTAACCTAACGGTGAAGATCAGCGGTGAGGTATTTGCGAAGCGAATACCGACGTCCGCTGAAGCGCCTGGTTAGCCGCAAATTTTATTTCTTGGGATAAATTCTGTACCCCAGGAGTTTGCTATGCTGAAATTTTTGATAAAAACTTTCCGAATCTTCATCTGTTAGAAGATCAATTCTTTTTGCCCCACTCAGTTTAAACACATCTTCAATTAATTTTTTCCCAATTCCTTCTTCGCGATATTTTTTAGACACTATTATTACTGGGATGAATGATTGAATATTACTATCAGTCAAGAGCTGAACAAATCCAATTATTTCTTTATTATGTTTAGCTATAAGTGTGATAACCCCGGGCGCAGTTAAGGCACTATATGTCTTATTCTGGTCTTCAATATAAGAAGACCAATTCTCCTTTTGAAGTAATGAAATTACTCCTTTCAAATACTTTTTTTTAAATTTCAAATATTCAATCATTTTATTCGACCTAACGGACATGCTAAGATGCTCAAAAACGCTGCAGCGTTTTTGAGTCGATCTTGAGCAACATGTTAGGTGTTATTTTTATTTAATTTCTTTTCATATTTCTTTGCTTCTTTTTTTAAGTCATTGATGGACATTCCGAGTATTAAACCTTCTGGTTTTTTGTTAAATAATAATTTTCTTTCAATACCTAAATCTTTTCTTGCCTCAAATGTCGTTTCTCCAAGAGCACCACTAACATATCTCTTACTCTGCTTAGCTAATTCAAATATCTCTTTCCGATTCTTCTCATTTAGTTCTCGAGCATTGCTAATCATTTCAGGATCAAATGCTCTTAGAGCTGCATATAGTATCATAATGCGATCTTTTGTTAAAGTCGGTGTCAGTAATATATGCTTATATTGAAGAGAAACAAGATTACTTAATGCAGTTTCATATTCTTGTGCTGCTATTGTAAATTCATCATTTATTTCTGGTATCTTACCCTCATATATAGAAGATCCTAAAATAGTTAATGATCTTTCAAGCCGTCGAAGAGTTTCAAATGTTTCAAGGTAAACATGATATTTTTTATCCCACCAACGTTCCGAAAGAAAACGTTGCCGGGTAAAATATAATGCTACTAACCCACCTAATGCACCAAGTAATATTTTTTCTCCTATGTTTAATATCCAAGACCACTCCATGAACATAATCCCTTTATATACCTAATCGGGATAGGGAAAGGCCCACAGCCCCTCTCCTCCCACACCACATGGCATACGGCTCACGTACCAAGGCGGTTCGGCTGGTTAAGTTGATTTCACTCAACAGGATGTTAGACTTATATTATTTCTCCTTCCACTCAAACCTTATTGTTTTTTTAGTCATTATTGTGAAATGAATGGGCTTTGCCCTTGCATCTTCGTGACAAAATAAAGATGCCGTAACAATATTTTCCTTTTCAAAATACTGGTTCAAAAAGTCATGGGCAGCTTTCAAGGACGCGCCACCTCGCGAAATGTCGTTAACCAAAAGAACTTTAGCTTTTTTTTCGAATCCAGCGACAATTGAGGTCAAATCATCCTTTACAACAACGCTTTCAGCTATCACACCATCCGAAGAACGTTTATTTGATAGATTAATCACTCTCACTGGAATTGGATTTCGAAAATCACCAATACCTTTTCGCGATAACCATTCAGCGATCATTACACCACCTGGACAAATCGCAAATATTACATCCGGCTTAAAATTCGCCTTATGTATTTTATC
>JAGMEL010000397.1 GCA_023128195.1 Caldifarciminota bacterium
CTTAAATGAAAGGTTACTTTTGCAGGCTTAAAAAGAGAATATCATGAAACCAATAAAAAATATAGCATTAGTAGCACATGACAATAGAAAAAAAGATTTAATTGAATGGGTTGAGTGGAATTTGAATATACTCGTGCCACATAAACTCATCTCTACAGGAACAACGGGGAAACTAGTAGAAGAAACTTTAGAAAGAATAGCTGAAAAAGATCAGAATTTTAAATACACCATTACTAAATTGAAATCAGGGCCGTTAGGAGGAGATCAACAATTAGGTTCATTGATTACAGAAGGTAAAATTGATTTCATTGTATTTTTATGGGATCCGATGCAGCCTCAACCCCATGATGTTGATGTTAAGGCTCTATTGAGAATAGCTGTTCTTTATAATGTCCCCACTGCCTGTAATCGTTCGACAGCTGATTTTATGGTTACCTCGCCTTTAATGAATGAAGAATATACTCCTGTATTAAAAGATTATTCTAAATATATTAACAGAGAATTTAGTTTATAATCAAAGGTTCTGTTGTAAAATATTGGGGGTGTTATAATTTCGTGTTATTTAGTGCTTTAGTGATTTTGTGGCAATGATAAAATCCGCCACTAAAACACAAAAACACAAAATTCCACTAAAAACAACAGTATTGTAAAACAGAACCTAATCAAACAACTAAGAAATAGTTAATTTCGAATCAGCGTTGTTTATGATGTTTTTAATTCAAAAAAAGTTTTATAGTTTTAAATGCTTAAAAGGAACCGAATATTAATTATTTGAGTTATGGAAAATTTAAATCATGGACAAAGAGAGAGCAGGGCAATTGAAGGTCAGTACAGCCTTGAATACCTCAATCTGCATAACCTAAATACTATTTACTGGAATTTAACCACATCCGGGTTATATGAGCAGATTATCCGCCGCAGGGAAGGGTTGTTAACCCATCTGGGGCCGGTATTGGTTCGTACAGGCGCTTATACTGGCCGGTCTCCAAATGATAAGTTCATCGTTAAAGAACCAACCACGGAAGATAAAATCTGGTGGGGTTCCGTTAACCGTCCTTTTGAAGAAGAGAAATTCGCTCACATATGGCATCGTCTGCAGGCTTATTTGCAAGGCAGCGATGTTTTTGTTCAGGATTGTTATATAGGTGTTGATGAAAAATACCGTATACCATTGCGCGTTATTACCGAGTATGCGTGGCAATCTCTTTTTGCCAGAAATATGTTTATCAATATCACAGACAGGGACGAACTAAAGAATCATATCCCGGCATATACAATTATTGACCTGCCCAAGTTTCATGCAGTTCCCGAACTGGACGGGACAAATTCCGAAGCCTTTATTTTACTTAATCTGGGTCAGAAGCTCATTCTGATCGGTGGAACCAGCTACGGCGGAGAATTAAAAAAGTCAGCCTTTACGTTGATTAACTTTCTGCTTCCGGAGAAGGATGTATTGCCAATGCACTGCAGTGCCAATGTCAGCAAAGAGGGAGATACAGCCCTGTTTTTCGGGCTTTCCGGCACGGGTAAAACCACACTTTC
>JAGMEL010000398.1 GCA_023128195.1 Caldifarciminota bacterium
TGAAAAAATCTGTTGAACTACTTGCTGATGCTGTAGAGCACTATACCTTTATTTCAAGTATCAGTGCATATGCAGATTTCAGCAAATCAGGTATAGATGAAAACTCCCCCCTTGCTAGTATTGAGGATGAAACAGTAGAGCAAGTAACAAATGAGACCTATGGTCCACTCAAGGTACTCTGTGAAAAAGCAGCTGAACAAGCTATGCCTGGCAGAATACTCGTGCTTCGCCCTGGATTGATTGTAGGACCATATGACCCGTCTAACCGGTTCACGTATTGGCCTGTTCGAATAAATTCAGGAGGCGAAGTTATAGCTCCCTCTCCCCGACTTCGGCAGATCCAGTTTATTGATGTCCGTGATCTTGTAAAATTTATTCTGATTATGGTTGATAAAAGGCAAACTGGTATATACAATGCTACAGGTCCAGATTATATACTTACAACGCAGCAATTTTTAGTAGAGTGTAACAAAATCTTTGGAAGTAAAGCCAAATTTGCCTGGGTTAGTGAAAAATTCATCATAGAGAATGAAATCAATATGCCAGTGTGGGTGCCAAAAGAATGGGCAGGAATAAATCAGGTGAACTGTAAAAAAGCGATTGGTGCCGGTTTAAATTTTAGACCTTTGGCTGACACTATCCGCGATACACTTTCCTGGCATGCTACACGTCCATCTGATTATAAATTAAGAACCGGATTAAAACCAAGACGTGAGAGAGAACTTCTAAAACTTTGGTTTGGAAGGAGATAAAATAATACAAATAAGTCCTCGCCAGGCACGAAATCTTTTTTTAAAAAACCAATTATTAATTAACCCAAAATTGCCTGAGGGCAAAACCGGAACCCTGAAAGCAATTGAAAACCTCGGTTATGTCCAAATCGATACTATAAATGTTATTGAACGTTCCCACCATATTGTATTTTTTACAAGATGCCCTGATTATAAACAGCAATATCTTCACGAATTGCAGGTAAAAGATAAAAAGATTTTTGAATACTGGGCACATGCTGCAAGTTTCATACCAATGAAAGACTACCGGTTCTACATTCCTGCAATGAAAAAAAAGCCTAAAAAAGATTCATGGCTTGATAAATGGATAAAAGAGCACCGTAGTTTAATACGAAAAGTCAAGGCACGTGTAAAAAAAGATGGACCTTTGGCTGCGAGTGATTTTCAGGATGTTAAACATAGAAAACGTGGTCCCTGGTGGGATTGGAAGCCTGCAAAGATGGCGCTCGAGGCACTTTTCTGGCAGGGTGATTTGATGATTAAAGAACGCAGAAAATTCCAGAGGATATATGATATTACAGAAAGAGTCCTTCCTGAAAATGTAGATATAACAAAACCGAGCGAGGAACAAGAGAAAAAATTCTTTATAAGAAAAGCATTAAATGCAATGGGTATAGCAACGATACAGGATATCAACAAATATATTGGGATCAGCGGCAGACTTAATAAATGGGTAGACCAGATGCTCAAGTTGGGTCAAATTCTTGAATTGACTATCAAGGGTTTGAACAAATCCTATTACATACTTACTAAAGGTCTTGAGGAAATCAGAAAATCTAAAACAGTTATTAGTCTTCGTGTTAGCTTCCTCTCCCCTTTTGACAATTCGATAATACTTAGAGACCGCACAAGCGCTCTTTTTAATTTCGATTATAGTCTTGAAGCCTATGTACCTAAAACAAAGAGAAAATACGGCTACTTCTGTTTGCCGATTCTATGGCAAAACCAGCTTATCGGAAAGATCGATCCCAAGGCAGACCGCAAGAATAAAATATTAATTATTAATAATTTACATCTCGAGGATAAAAAAATAAATTACAATAAATTTATCCCTGCCTTATCCCGTACCTTAAAAGATTTCGCTGATTTCCATAATTGCGAAAAAATTGAATTGAGTAAAAACATACCCGCAAAGATTTCTCACAAAATTAAAATATAAGCGAACCTAAAGGCTCTACTTCAGGACATTAAAATAACTATGTAGGGAGAGGCTAGGAGAATATTGAAGTTTGGAAGATGCGAAGTTAAGAATAGTATTTTAGTTCTAATCCTCTAAACTCCACATGTTCAAATCTTTATTTCTGTTATCAAATATCACAAAATCCCCCTCCCCCATTTTATAATTTTGTAATGATAACATTATATCATGATATAGTGTTCAAAATGGCTTTTTACTACTATATTGTATATTGATATATGTACAATTGCACAATTGTGCATATGTGCATATGCACATATATCGATATGAAGTTAAGATTATTTTTAAAGCTAAAACATAATCTTTTACACCATAAAAAATTCATTCATCTCTTCAATTTTCCGATTCAATTTGGTCTTGTTTTTTATTTTCTCATAAAGTAGGTAGTGTATTCTACCTTTTTCCTCATACCACTTTCCAATAATTCTTCCGTTTCTTATTATAGGATT
>JAGMEL010000399.1 GCA_023128195.1 Caldifarciminota bacterium
CTAGAAAGATTACCTTTGAGGTAGACGGTATAATACTCGGCATAACAACACTTGACATATCAAAAAAAATCGATAGAATTACGTTCTATACTGATATGCAATATTATAAGATGCAGATTTTAAGGGCGTCCTTGCTCCAATCTTTACCAGCAATTGATTGCAAACAGATTGTTGAGGAGCTTCATTGGTAAATATAATTCTGTTTCTCTATGCCGCTTTTATCGTTGTTCTCTTTTTCTATTCAATTCACGCATTTATCTTAATCTACCGTCATTTCAAATTCAGCAAAAATGGAAAAAGAAAGAAAAAGAAAAAGCTGAAGATTTTACCGAACGTTACGATTCAGTTACCAATTTATAATGAAAAATATGTTATTCGCCGTTTGTTAAATTGTGTTACATCAATGGATTATCCAAGAGACAAGCTTGAAATTCAGGTTCTTGATGATTCAGATGATGAAACTACGAGTATTGTTGCTGATTTAGTTAAACAATACCAAAAAGATAATTATGATATAAAACATATAAGAAGGGGGTCACGTGCAGGATTTAAAGCAGGTGCCCTTCAGTATGGATTAGAAAGGGCAAAGGGTGATTACATCGCTATTTTTGATGCGGATTTTGTTCCCCCGCCAGATTTTTTAAAGGAGTTGTTGCCCGAGTTCAGAGATCGTAATGTTGGCGGCGTTCAAGCGCGGTGGGGTCACTTAAATGATAGTTATTCATTTCTAACAAGATCGCAGGCGATTGGTCTTGATAATCATTTTTTGATGGAACAAAGATTGCGCTCCCAAGCGAATTGGTTTATTAATTTTAATGGCACTTGTGGTCTGTGGTTAAAGCACGCCATCATTGATGGTGGTGGTTGGCATGATGATACACTCGCCGAGGATTTAGACCTTTCATACCGCGTTCAATTAAAAGGGTGGATTATTAAATTCCGGGGTGATTTTGTTGTCCCGGGTGAATTGCCGCAAAGTGCTTATAGTTATAGGATACAACAGAACCGCTGGGCAAAGGGGACAATCCAGGTGGCGCGCAAGTTGTTGCCGCAAGTCCTAAAATCTACGCTGAAGCCAATGGCTAAATACGAAGCCTTTGTTCATCTCACCTGTCACGTAAACTTTTTTGCAATGCTGGGGCTTGCCGTATTTTCTATACCGATAGTCTACTTTAAAGTAGAAGGGATGGTCCCTGATTCCTATTTCATATTTCTATCCCTTTTTACAGTCAGTGCATTTGGCTATCCGTTTGTATATTATCTTTCACAGCGACAGGCATATCAAGATTATTATCGAAAGATTCCATACATTGTAGGAGTGGTTGCATATAGTATGGGACTTTCTATTTCCAATACCAAGGCAATCATAGAAGGTTGGTTTAATAAAAAACATGTCTTTACCCGAACACCAAAGTCTGGTGGTTCAAAAAAAAACTATAGGGTTGAAGCAAAATCAATTATTCCTTTTTTGGAGATATTACTCGGCCTATACGTATTTGCCGGTCTTGTTTATGTCATTGTCAATCTGCAGATTATACTTGTACCGTTTTTGCTTTTATATAGTTTTGGTTTTTTAAGTTTGGGATTTTCTTCTATAAAGGATGATATTTTAAACTTAAGAGCACAGGAGGTTTTATGCTCAAGAGAGAACTCTTAGATATTTTGGTTTGCCCTAAATGTAAGGGTAAATTGGATTACAATGATAAGGATGATGAGTTGATCTGTCATAAGTGCAGACTTGCTTATCCAATAAAGGATAACATTCCAGTAATGCTAATAGACGAAGCGAGAAGATTGAATGGTTAACATTACACTATTATTATTTATTATTAGTAGTTCAACAGTGAGGGAACTTGGTAATAAAGGGATTGAGATTTCATTTACAATGGATCAATTGGATAGACAGGACTATTCTTTTAGAGAGGCAGTGTGGTTAAATAATGAAGGTGAGCCAAATCTCCCTTCGCTTTTATATAAAATCGGGATTCCTCAAAATAGTGATATTGAGGTTACAATTATTGAAAGTAGGGAAGAAGCTATTAAGGATATTACAATCGAGCCAGTAATATACACCGGGATCTATGAACCACCATTTCTCGAAACAGGTGAAATCCGCAGCAATGTTTATAAGGAGAACAGGTACTTTCCTGAAAACCTTATCGAGGTTTCTGAACCGGCTTATTTCCGGGATATTTACACAGTTGAGGTCAGGTTGAATCCTGTGCAATACAATCCCGTTTCCAGGGAATTAAGGGTCTTAAGGAATGTTAAAATAAAGATTAATTTTAAGGGAGAACCAGGAATAAAGCCGATCATTGATACATCTTTTGAAGAAGTTTATAAAAGAACAATCGTGAATTATAAGCAGTGTCGAAAATGGCGTCGTACTCCTAAAAGAGATGGCAGAAATCCTTTTTCTTCAGGTGTTTGGTTTAAGATTGAGGTTGAAGAGGAAGGAATTTACCGGATTGGTTATGATGAAATCATAGATGCTGGGCTTGATCCAGGACAGTTTGATCCGATGACCATGAAGATATATACTGCGGCATTTGACCTTTTACCAAGAGATGTTGTTGATCCGTTTGAAGATTCACTCATCGAGTTACCAGTGTATGTAGAGGGTGAAGATGATTATAGTTTTGATGAGGGTGATTATTTAATATTTTATGGTTTTCCTGCGAACCATTTTATGCCGGATAGTGAGGTTGGTTGGTTTGAGAATGGTTATGCCCGTAATAATGTTTACTGGTTCACATTTGGCGGTGATTATGGTGAAAGAATGGAAAGGATTGATGCGGCATGGAATGGGACAACACCCGATACAATAGTTACTGAGGTTTTGCATATAGAGAAAGATATTAGTAATCCGACCCGTTCAGGCACAAATTGGTATTGGCTGGATATTTCGCCTGGGGAGGGGCCAAGCGGCAGTGGTTCTGCCAATATTACGCATACGAAGGCAAGTGGGAATGCTCTGGTTACGATTGGTTTATTTACAATAGCTAGTTCAGGTACAGGGCCGTTTCTTTATCAGTTTTCACTTGGAGATCATAGGTATTTCAGCGATACACTCGATTTAGGTTCACAGTATACTTATCCACCTCTTTACCTTACCGGCAATACACCAATATCTAATGATAGTTCAGTACTGACCATGGATATCATAAGGCAACCCGGTACATCTACCTTGCTCTGGGCATATTTCAATAGTGTGGATATTGAATATGACCGTCTTACTGACTTAGAACAGCCATTTCATTCATTTTATCGAGCCGGCGTGGATTACTCGATTAAGTGTACGAATGTAGGCTCTACTCCATTTGTTATTGATATTACTGATATTAGAAAACCTAAGATGTTTTATAATTATACAGTCGATAATAATACCATGATGTTATCAAACAGTTCAGACTCTTTCCAATTATTATATTTTTCGAAATTTTCACTCACCAGATCAGCGGATCTAATTTCGGCAAATCCCGGGAATTTGAGCGTGCAGTCAGAAGGTTGTGATTATCTTTGTATTACCCACAGGGATTTTTACAATGCAATAATGTCCCTGGTTGATTATCGACGCGGGGAATATACTACAAAAGTTATTACAGTTGATGATATTTATAATGATTTTTCCTTTGGTAAATACGACCCGTTGGCAATTAAACATTTCCTGTATTATACCACAAATAACTGGACTACAGTGCCTAAGTATATTCTTTTGGTTGGCGATGCTACATATGATTATAAAAACAATTTGAATAAGGACAACCCGCCGAATTTCATCCCTATGTATGAGTCCGGGACTAGTTTGAAGGGCAATCCTGGTATACCGCCAAATTTCATTTATGAAGGAGAGTACGTAAATTTTGGTGTTGGCGAGGCTATGGTCTTAGGCAGAATTACAGTGCGGACAAGACAGGAAGTAAGGGATTTTATTGACAAATTGATTACCTATGAAACCCAGAACATAGATGGTATGTGGAATAAAAGAATAATCCTTGCTGGTGATGATGAATATAGTACAGCGTGGGAAGGCCCTGATATGCATTGCGGTGCCTGTGAGGATATTCTTCACCATATTCCTGATTCACTCTATGATATGGCGAAGGTTTATATGGTTAGCTATCCTCCGTTTACCTACCCGGCAACTAAGCCGAATGCCCAGGAAGCTTTTATCAGAGAACTGAATAAAAGTGGTTATGCAGGTCTTTATTATGGCCATGGTAATACGCATCAGCTTGCTCATGAAGGGCTTTTTTACGATACAAACATACTGAGTATTAAAAACAGTAGAAGATATTTCTTTTATTATTTTGGTTCATGTACTGTGGGACGTTTTGATGATTCTGATTACGAGTGTATTGGGGAACAATTTGTCAGAATGAAAGATGGTGCGATTGGTACACTTGGTGCAACGAGAGGAACAGGTCCATATGGGAATAAAGCAATCGGTAACAAGCTATTCGAGTTATTAACGGATTTAGATACAAATTTAACAATGGGTGAATGCATTTTGATCGCAAAGGAACATGGTTCACGGGAATATCTTTTAATTGGTGATCCGGCAACAAAAATGAGGAAGCCAGAAACTTCGATGCAAATTAAAATTGATTCAACCGTTTTACATGATACAATTATTGGAGTTGATACAGTCAAATACATTAAGCCAATGGAAGAATTGAAGATCACGACGGATGAAAGTTCTTACTATTTGAAGGCATTTATTCGCGATACAACAGATATAGATAGATTTGATGTCTCAACAGCAGATGAAATAAGTGGACATGTATATAGAGAGGTGCAGAGTGGTACAAATTCATGGACTCCATTTGATTATGAGATTGATGGCAAGGAGATATACCAGGGTTTTTGGGATGAAGATACTGCAGTTATTATTGCGCCGAGGATTATTACAACCCATAAACCGGTCATAAAGTTAAGCAGTTTTATAAATAACAAGAGCGGCATGCTTGATTCAATAAGGGTTTTACTCAGTGCTGCAATCATCAATAACGATGGTCCGGAAATCATTCTTTATGACGGTGCCAGGAAATTAAAGGATGGTGATTGGGTTGATAAAGAGTTCATCCTGACTGGTAAGGTCTCTGATAAAAACGGTATAAACCTATTAAATTCTATTGAAACCAGTAATGGCTTTTATTCGTATATAAATAAGGACTTTGAGAATAGGATTGATCTGCGGGATTATTTTATGTATGACAGGAATTCTTATACTACGGGTGAATTTAATGTTGAGATTGTTTTACCTAACCCGGTTGATACAATAACCGTAAATGTTACTGACAATTATCATAATCAGACAACCGAGACAATAGTGCTTAATGCTGAGATGTATGATGATATTGAGATCACCAATTTTCTTATTTATCCGAATCCGCTCCAGGATAATAAAGGTATATGGTT
>JAGMEL010000004.1 GCA_023128195.1 Caldifarciminota bacterium
TCAGGGATTGCTTATCAATATGCAAAAGAGGTTTTTCCTGATGCAAGTTTCTTAAAACTTTCTTTAACCTATCCTATTTCTAAAAATCTAATCAAGCGATTTGCGAGAAAGGTAAAAAAAATTATTATTATAGAAGAAGGAGATCCTGTCTTAGAGACAGAAATTAAGGCGATGGGCATCAAGGTTACTGGTAAGGAAAAAATTCCTTTATGTGGTGAATTAACCCAGGAAGTAATAGCAACGAGTTTTTCCAAAAAAACCAAAGCAAAAACAAAAAAGAATAAAATACCGCCCAGGCCACCGGTTTTATGTCCGGGCTGTCCTCATCGTGGTGTTTTTTATATAATTAATAAATTGAAACTTGTGACATCAGGAGATATTGGTTGCTATACCTTGGGAGCCTTACCACCTCTTAGTGCTATGGATACCTGTGTTTGTATGGGTGCCTCAGTTACTAATGCCCATGGATTGGAAAAGGCATTAGGTAAAGAATTTAGCAAAAAACTGGTTGCAGTACTCGGTGACTCGACATTCTTTCATTCCGGTATTACCGGGCTTGCAAATGCAGTATACAACAAAGGAAATTTAAATTTGCTTATTCTTGATAATTTCACTACGGCGATGACCGGTCATCAACCCCATCCAGGTACAGGCAAACTTGCAAGAGGTGAACAGGGTAAACGCATTCCACCTGAGGATGTTGTAAAGGGATGTGGTGTGGAGTTTGTCCGGATTGTCGATCCAAATGATTTAAAAGAAACTGAGACAGCAATAAAACAAGCACTTGAATTCGACGGTGTTGCTGTTTTGATCTTCCGCCGCCCCTGTGCTTTATTAGTAAAACCAAAACCATCATATAAAATTGTTCCGGAATTATGCAATGGATGTAAATTATGTTTGCGCATTGGTTGTCCGGCGATTAGCCTTGAGTTTCCTGAAGATAGGGAAAAACCACTCGCAGTAATTGATCATGCCCTTTGTACTGGCTGCGGATTGTGTACACAAATCTGTAATCGTAGTGCAATTAGCGCACCGGAACAAACGAATACATGAAGTCGAGGAACAAAGTGAAGTCAGACACTACTAATATTGTTATCTGCGGCGTGGGTGGCCAGGGTATTATCCTTGCATCTAATGTTCTATGTTATGCCGCTTTTCTAGAAGGCCTTGATGTGAAGAAAAGTGAGGTTCATGGTATGGCACAGCGAGGCGGCAGTGTAATAACTCATGTAAGATTTGGAGAAAAAATCTATTCGCCCTTGATAGAACAAGGAAAAGGAAATGTTATTCTTTCCTTTGAAAAACTCGAGGCATTAAGGTATATACATTATTTAAAAAAGAATGGCATTGTCATTGTCAATGATCGCGAGATACCGCCAATGAGTGTTCTCACAGGTACAGTATCTTATCCTGTGAACATAGAAAGAAAATTGAAAAAGTCCGGTAAAACTTTTTTTATTGATGCCGCAAAGATAGCTTTAGAATTAGGCAATATTCATGTTGTGAACATTATACTTTTGGGTGTGCTATCGAAATTTTTAAAATTCAAGCAAGCATCCTGGGAAAAAGCAATTAAAGAGAACGTAAAAGAAAAATTTGTAGAGTTAAATATCGCGGCATTTGATAGAGGAAAAAACATCATAACTACTTAGCAAGACCACCACCCCGTTAGAGCTGAAAAAGATAATTATTGCACAATCAGAAAAGTTATATACGCAAAATGATATGCTATGTTTATTTATTAGCTATATCTGTTCATCTCTAACGGGGAAAAAACCGTTCTGGGCTTGACATCATTTTCCTCGGCGATATAATAGTTCATGGCTAATATTATAAAGACTGAAGGATTTGTATTAAAGACCATGTTGTTTAAAGAATCGAGTTTGATTGCATCTATCTTTACAAAGAAATTTGGTAAGATAAAGGTTCTGGCAAAAGGTGTGCGAAGACCAAAGAGCAAATTCTGCGGCGCACTGGAACTATTTAACCTGGATGAAATTATTTTCTATAAGAGGGAACTTAAGGATCTTTACACACTGAGTGATGCAGTTGTAATTGACGATTTTGAGGAAGTCCGTGCATACCCAAAAAAAGTGAATGCTGCAATGGTGTTGTGTGAATTTTTTGAAAAGACATTGCCTCTGGAAGAAATTGATAGTCATGCATATACACTGTTATTAAACTTTTTAAAAGAACTTCAGGATATAGATGTAGCAGCAACAAAGCCTTTGACTTTTTATTACTTATTAAAGACCCTATCTGGAGCTGGTGTTAGACCACATTTTGAAAATTGTGTCAGGTGTCATGGACCTATTAAGTACGATAACAAAAATGTCGATTTTAGCATAGGTGCTGGTGGCGTGGTCTGTGATAGCCATTTTGACGACACGGTTGTTTTTTTGAGTAATAAGACAGTTAATACGCTCAGGCGAATATATAAGGATGAAGATACTGAAATGTGTAAAGACTCAATTAGCGAAATAGAAACATTTATTCCCGATTATTTATATTATCATTTGAATAACCTTGTGCTGAATTCATTAAAACATTTAAGTGATTACAGCGATAAAAAATAGATTACAGAGATTAATGTAATGAACGTAATTCTTACTGGCGCACCGCGAACTGGGAAAACAACAATCATTCATAAGATAATCATCAAAATAGATAAAGAGTGTACCGGCTTTTACACTGAGGAGATTAATGAAAGAAACCAACGTGCGGGGTTTAAACTTATAACATTAGATAATAAAAGTTGTGTTCTGGCACACAAGGACATTAAAAGACGGTATAGGGTTGGTAAATATGGGGTGAATCTTGATTGTATTGAAAAAATTGGTGTGTCAGCAATAAGAAAAGGCATGGAACAGAACAAAATCGTTATTATTGATGAAATAGGGAAGATGGAACTTTTCTCCACAGAATTTAAGGACATAGTGATCAAGGTACTAGATTCGAATTCTAAAGTATTAGGCACAATCCTATTTCGTCCGCATCCGTTCTGTGATAGAATAAAACATAGAAAAGATGTAGATATCATTGAAGTGACCGAAGAAAATCGAGATTTTTTACCCGAAATACTCTTGAAAAAATTTAACTAAACTCATTTAGGCTTACTTTGTTTCTTAAAAAACAAAGCAAATCATAATATTTCCTTTTTCTTAAAAAAAATTGACTGTCGAGAGGAGTTTGCCAAAAGTAATTACAAAAAATGTAATTATAAGAAATTCCACAATCTTAAATTTCAAGACCTGACCCCATTTCCAATTGTTCGATTATTCCGCCGCCCAGAACAATATCGTCCCGGTAAAATACAACTGATTGTCCTGGTGTCAGTGCCCATTGGGGTTTTTCAAAGGTTACTTTTACTTTATTATTTTTAAATGGTTCAATAGTTGCCCGAGACAAGGGAGAAACATATCTTGGCTTTGCCATAACCTCTAATTTTTTGTTAAGTTTATCAAATGGGATAAAATTTAAATCTCCGGCAATAAGCTGGGATTTGTAGACATCTTTTTTTTCACCGACATAGACTACATTATTCTCCGCATTGATTTTTATCACATAGTAAGGCTGTTTATGACTGATGCCAATACCTCGACGCTGCCCATAGGTGTAAGAAAAAGTCCCCGTATGTTTACCAATTACCTTGCCATTTTTATCGATAATCGGACCCGGGGTCATACGAAAAAAATTTTTAAAATAGGAAGCGTAGTTACCATCAGGAACAAAACAGATATCATGGCTTTTCTTGCGCCGGGCAGCCGGCAGATTGATTTTTCTTGCCAATTTCCTCACCTTTCGTTTTGTGTATAAACCAAGGGGTAGAACAGTCTTTGATAATTGTTTCTGGTTAAGGCGATAAAGAAAATAGGATTGTTCATTTTTATCGATTCCTCTTTTCAGTAAATAATTTTCATTTTGTTTTTTAACACGAGCATAATGGCCAGTGGCGATTTTATTAATCCCCATGCCTTTAGCTTTTTTCATAAATAGATCAAATTTAATATGTTTATTACATAAAACACAGGGATTTGGTGTTCTCCCACATTTATATTCTTTTATAAAATTATTTATTATCTTATTTTGAAATTCTTTTGTAAAATTAAACTGGTAGAAAGGAATATCTAATTGTTGTGCTGCTTCAGCTGCATAATCAATAGCTTCGGGATGTACACCTTCAAAGACCATTATTGCACCTTCGATATCATATCCTTTTTCTCTTAGAATTACCGCAGCAGTTGAGGAGTCTACCCCCCCGCTCATTGCAACAAGAATCTTTTCCATAGAATTACATCTTGTTATTTAGGTGTTTAGGTATTTAGGCATTTAGGTATTTATCGATTACCTTTTCCTATGGGTGACATTCTACGCAAATCATCTACGATCTTTGGTAGATGTTCACCAACATAATCTATATCTTGCTCTGTAGTTAATCTACCAATAGTTAAACGGAGTGAGCCGTGAGCATCTTCAGGTGTTATGCCTATTGATAAAAGGACATGGGAGGGTTCAAGTGAACCTGAAGAGCAGGCTGAGCCAGTAGCGACCTCTATTCCTATTGCGTCGAGTTTTAAAAGCATTGATTCACCTTCAACATATTTTAGTATTATATGACAGTTGTTAGGCAACCGTTTTTCAGGATGGCCATTCAGTTTGACGTCCTCGATTTTTTCAAAAATAAGTTTGATGAGCTTATCCCGTAAGTGCGAATAATGTTTTACGCGCTCATCCTTTTCCACAATTGCAAGCTGCGCTGCTTTAGCAAGACCGACAATACCAGGAACATTATGGGTTGATGCTCGTTTATTCCATTCCTGTGCACCGCCATGAATCAATGGTGAGATTCTTGTTCCTTGTTTGATATATAAAAGACCAACACCCTTTGGGCCATAAAATTTGTGAGCAGAAATTGAAAGAAAATCAACACCCAGTTTATCAACATTTGTATCGAGCGAACCGAACGATTGGACTGCATCGGTGTGTAGATAAACACCTTTGTTTCTACAAATTTTGCTGATTTCTTCGATCGGTTCAATAGTTCCTATCTCATTATTCGCATGCATTATTGAAACGAGTATAGTTTTATCTATAATCGCCTTTTTTACATCGTCAGGATCAACCACTCCATAGTTATCAACCGATAAAAACGTGACATCAAAACCATTTTTTTGTAGAAAGTGGTAGGGTTCGAGCACTGCGTGATGTTCGATCTTGGAAGTAATGATATGATTTCCTTTATCCTTCATTGCATGGGTGACACCCTTAATTGCAAAATTGTTAGATTCCGAGCCCCCAGAGGTGAAGATTATCTCTTTGGGTTTTGCGCCGAGGATATGCGCCACTTCATATCGTGCCTGTTCTACAGCATCTTTTGCCTTCTGGCCAATTGAATGCAAACTCGATGGGTTGCCAAAATCCTCAGAAAAATACCCCTGCATTGCCTTTGCAACCGCAGGATGCATTGGTGTTGTTGCTGCGTAATCCAAGTATATTTTTTTCATCTTCTATGCTCCTTCAAGCTTTATTATAAGGCAGAAATGATTTCAGTCAAGATGTTTTTAAAAGAGCTCACTGAGAAAATTATTAGTTTTACAAAAATCCTTTGTAAATTTTTAGGTATTGACTTTTTTGATATTTACAGTAATATAAATTGTGAAATTTCCAAAGGGGAAACCAATATTAGAGAGTACACGGTTAGAATTTATCAACTTAGATAATGTTTTGAGTGCTTCTAAGAGAGAACGGGCACATCGTATTTCCGGATATATATTAATAATCTATCCCGACGTGGTGGAGTTGATATTTTTAAAAGAAGGAGAATCATTTAATGCCGCAAGAATAAGCCAAAAAGAACGTAAAATCATACCTATAAGTGAGGTTATTGAGAAGGCAAATAAAAATGCTACGTCTGGAATTATATCAGAATATGTTACTGATGAAATACTTCTCAGTTTAATGATTACTTCAATTACTACAGATCCGGTAAAGGCAAATGTTGATTTTTCCAGACTGCAACCAAAAATATTTATAGATAAATTGAAAACAACAGGATTCAACGGTTTTATCTGGATAAAATCAGGGGTGGACGAATCTTTCGTCCATTTTCACGAAGGTAATATAACAGGCTGTTACGCTGCTGGCAGTGCTGAAAAATTGACAGGTGATGAAGTCATCAGCTTTATATCTAAGCCGAATCTTAACATTTCAATTTTCGACCATATCGAAGATACTATAATTACGCAGGCGACGCCTGCACAAGTTAGTATGTTCTGTAAGATATTCTCTTCATTACTGAAAGGTTATGCTCAACCTATGGGTAATGTTCTGGTTTTGAGAGCATTTATGAGTTCAAAATCGATTGTTCAGAAAGAATTTCCTTTCATAGAACAATTCATAATTGAATCGGATTTAAGTATTAACGGAAAGATGGTTGTTGAACCAAAATTATTTGCTCAAGGTATGGCAAGATGGTTCGATCTTATTCATGAATCTTTTTCTACCTTTTTAGGAAAAGAGAGTACAGTGATTGCAAAGAAAGTGTTGAATGATTATCGTTACGCTTTAAAATCAATATACTTCTTTGACTACACCAAAATAAAAATTTAATGCCCCTTTATATTGTGGCAACACCAATCGGCAACTTAGAAGACATCACGATAAGGGCAATTAACACACTGCGCGAAGTTGATTTAATCTGCTGCGAAGACACGCGGCGCGCCAGAATTTTGTTGAACAAATATGATATAAGAAAAAAGCTGGTTTCCTATCACGACCACAATGAAAAAAGGAGGTTACCCCAACTTATAATGCTTTTACAGAACGGAAAAAAGGTTGCGCTGATTTGCAATGCAGGTATGCCTTTAATCTCAGATCCAGGGTATGTCCTTGTTCAGGAAGCATTTGCTAAGGATATCCAGGTGTTAGTCATCCCTGGCCCTTCCGCGGTCACCGCTGCCGTAGCCTTGTCTGGCTTACCGGTTAGCACTTTCATCTTTGAGGGTTTTCTGCCTAAGAAAGCGGGACGCCGGAAGAAAAAGTTGGAGGCGCTGAAGACCGAGAAGAGGACTGTTGTGTTCTTTGAGTCTCCAGTACGCATCAAAAGGCTCTTGGGGGAATTACTGGATGTTGTCGGTGACCGACAGATTGCGCTATGTCGTGAGTTGACAAAATACCATGAGGAAGTACAGCGCGCCAGGATAAGGGAGGTGCTCGATAGAATGCCTATTCTAAAGGGCGAGTTCACTATTGTCCTGGAGGGTGCTGATGCATAAAATAAAGGTCTTGGGCAGAAAATATTTTGTAAAGCCAATCGTATATATCCTCGTCAAAGTGAAAATACCCCCCAATATTGTTACGCTCATGAGTCTGCTTTTAGGTATAGTTGCATTCTTGTTTTACTGGCAAGGTGCTTTCTGGGCAGGTGCAATATTTCTCTTCCTTTGTGGTATCTTTGACACGTTTGACGGCGAAATCGCGCGCCAAACAAATCGGGTGACCAAAATCGGCGGTTTTCTGGACTCCACAGTCGACCGCATAAATGAGTTTTTGATATATCTCGGATTATTCCTGTATTACTACACACACGAATCCTATGCTCTTTTCTGGGTATTCTTTGCTATGTTTGGATCTATGATGGTTAGCTATACAAGGGCAAGGGGAGAGGGGCTTGGGATTTCTCCACAGGTGGGTGTTTTCGAACGATTTACCCGTTTTCTACTACTTATAATCGGTTCACTCTTGGGTCCAAATCTTATGATATACGTGCTCGTTATTCTGACCTTTGGAACCACTCAAACAATGATACAACGCATTATCTATACTCATAAAAAATCTTTGAAAAATTGAAAAGTAAAAATATTCTCTCTGAATCAACTAACGATAAAAGGGAAAAAGTTTTACTCGTCGGCGTATCAGATTCAAAGAAAGAACGTTGGCAGATTGTTCAATCACTTGAAGAGCTTGCCAATTTGACCATAACTGCTGGCGGCGAGGTCATTGAGAATTTTATTCAAATTAGAAAACGGTTTGATCCAGCGACTTTGATTGGTATCGGAAAATCAAATGAATTGGCGCAGATTAGCCGAAGTTTCAAAATAGATCTTATAATCTTTGATATTGAATTATCTGCAGCACAAATAAGAAATATTGAGAAGATAACCGATGTTCGTATAATCGACAGAACAATATTGATTCTCGATATATTTTCAAAACACGCAAGAACAAAAGAAGCAAAAATACAGGTAGAATTAGCACAACTTGAATACCAGTTGCCAAGACTTGTTGGTGCACGTACAGAATTCTCAAGGTTAGGAGGAGGTATTGGTACAAGAGGACCTGGTGAAAAAAAATTAGAAGTAGACCGTCGAAGGATTAAGCAACGTATTTCAACATTGAAAAA
>JAGMEL010000040.1 GCA_023128195.1 Caldifarciminota bacterium
ACTTTTCCAAGTGCAGCTGCAGTTGCCTCGTTGTATAGTTGTCCACTCTGGCTCAAATAGGCATTCTGGTCATAGTAATCTACTTGAAAAAGGGTTGTAGTTCCTTCGACTGCAGCAGGTGTAAGAATTGGTGTATCAGCATTAATAAATCCCTGATTATCAAGAAAATCCCTACATGCCTTTATTATTTCATGTCTTATGCGCATTATTGCATTCTGTCTTTTAGAACGTAACCACAAATGCCTAACCGGAAGTAGAAATTCTATGGAATGTTCTTTGGGCGTGATCGGATAGTCATCTGCCATTTGAATGACTTTAATATCCTTGGCTATAATCTCATAACCACCCGGTGCCCTGTCGTCTTTTCTTACTGTACCGGTTAAAATCACTGATGATTCCTGAGTTATCTTGTCGGCGATTTCGAAAAGTTCATCTTTTACTTCACCTTTGGCAATGACTGATTGGATAATTCCAGTACCATCGCGTACAAGTATAAAACGAATTTTACCACTGGAGCGTTTATTAAACAGCCAGCCTTTTATGATTACGTCTTTGCCCTGGTATTTACCAATATCTTCAATATAAATATGCATAGGTCTAATATATACTTTTTAGGTGGGAAGTCAAGGATGATTATGAGTAAATAGTCCCGCACTTTCATAGAAAGATGCGGGATCCTCGTTTTTGCTGTCAAATCAGAAATTTGAGCAAAAACGGGAATTATTCTAATACAAAGTAGACATTTACATTTCGGTATTGATAAGAAGCAAATACTCCGACTCCTCCAGTAATTCCTGCCTGTAGCACGCTGTCCTGGTCCGGATTAAATTGACTGTATTGATAATAGTTCTCATCACATGCCAGAATTTCGATTGTATAGTATCCAGATTGAGCAAAAGTTAAATAAAATGGTATTGGTATGCGCACCAGGCTGTCCAGTGTATCCGGGACATACCAGAAAGGGATTTTATAATCATTTTCATTTGTGAAATAACCGTGATAATATGGAGCCCCTGAGCTTTTTGTTAGAATTATGCTATCTGAAATAGTAAGTGTATCGTGATACTGGGGATACACTATGTTGAAATTACCAGGAGTCTTTGTTTGCGCAATGACTGTGTCAAAACCTTGTTTTATAACTGTCAACTGGTATATTTTTTCCGGCTCAATCCACAATTCATAAACTGAACGGTATGTACCCCTTTCAGGTGAGAATTGCAGGGTATCTACAGAATTAGGACCTGACAAAATAACAAGTGCATCATCAATATACTCGCCTGATGGTTCGTCCATTCTATAGGTTTGATCAACAATGACTGTGGCGTGTCTGAACGGATAGCAATTGAGCAGGCAAAAAATATTCAGTTGCGGCTCATATTCTTCAAATAGTGATTTTTCACATGAGATGAGGATAATAAAAAGCACTGCTATGATTATTCCATTTCTTCTGTTCTTTTGCATATTAAAACCTCAGGTTAATGCCAAAACTCGGGATTGGTATTGGCAATAATGTATAAGCTGTCTTTTTTGGTGGATTTTCATCATAATCTAATGTGTAAAATGCGATATTATCATGATTATAAATATTCATTACATCAATGTACCAGGAACCTTTAAGACCAAATATTCGCATATCTTTTTCAAGGTGAAAATCAAGGCGATGGGATAATGGAAGGCGATGTGCATCGCGAGGTCCTTGTAATACAACCCACTCATACTCCCAATTCTGTTCAGCACTATCATAATAGCGATATCGATACCGTGCAAGGTCTTCTGCATAGGGTAGACCTGTGGCAAAATACCAGCGCAGGTTTAGAGTACCATTTTTAAATAATGGTATATATTCAGGTATTGTAAACCCAAAGACAATATTCAAATTATGCCGGCGGTCATAACGCGGTGAATAGTAGCGTGCTCCTACTTTTCGTTTGGTGAAGCATAATGAATAACTTATCCAACCAAAGGCATTTTCAAAGCTTTTTTTAAAGAAGATATCTAACCCGGTTGAATAACCATTAGCAACACTTAGACTTTCTGATGGCGTGCTGAAGAATATCTCGTTTTCTTTGGGAACAAGGAGATCATAATACTTTTTATAGTACGGTTCAATTGTTAACCTTGTATTATTATCAAACCACTGTTCAAGACCGGCTATTACGTGGTATGAGGATGGTATGTTATGTGTACTATCCACGAGTCGCCAGAAGTCAAATATAGAAAAATAAGATTCTTGACTATTGATCGTTATTAGAAATTGATTATATTTACCCCACGCAAGGTTCAGGGCTGTATTCGGTTTAACATGGTATTTCATACCGATTCGTGGGTTCAAACAAGATCTCTTGCATGTATTGTCATAGAGTGCTCTTAAGCCGGCTTGGACAGATAAGATATTTGGGATCAAAGACCATTTGTCCTGCACATAAGCTGTGAATAGATGTGTTTTTTGCTCTTGAGCAATAATATCCTGTTCTACAACATTAAGATTATATCCAATTTCCAGTTGTTTGGCGTCAATACCACAGGCTAATGTATGTCGGTCATTGAGAAAATAATTAAAATCACATTTCCCTGTATAATCTATTATTTCTTCGTAAATGTGTAGATTATTTGTTGAATCACTAAAATCTTCATACTGAAAATGGGTGAGGAAATTACTCCAGGCGCCTAATATTTCACCGTAGAATTGTGGACTAAAGACCCTGCGCCAGCGCAGGGAAATGCCCCGGTTACCCCATTCCAGGTCGATTTTTTCTTCTATTTCATTAGAAAATGATTCTTCAAAACTGACAATATCAGAACCGGCAATGCCGGCAATGGTAAACCTATTTTCTGGTGAAGGATTGAAATTTATTTTTGCAATACCGTCATAAAAATAATAAGGCAATGATAATGTATCATTTTTTATCTTTGAATATGCCCAGACTAGTGCATCAAAATATGTCCTGCGACCACTTAATAGAATCGAACCTTTTGGGATTGGTCCCTCGAACATTAATTTTGAAGTAATTAAACCAATGCTGGCTTCACCTGTGTATTTCTTTGAATTACCTTCTTTTGTAGTGACTGCGAGCACTGAAGACAGGCGATCACCATATTTTGCAGGAAAACCACCAGCATAGAGTTCTGCATTGCTAACTGCATCAGGATTAAAGGTCGAGAAAAGACCAAAGAGATGGGTTGATGGGTTGTAAATCGTAATGCCATCTAAGAGCGTCAGATTTTCGTCAGGACTGCCGCCACGCACATAGAGCTTGTTCGACAAATCATGCATTGCAACAACGCCAGGCATAAGCTGTAGTGTTTTTATCAAATCATTTTCAAACAGTCCTGGTACTGACTTTATCTCTCTGGGTGTGAAAGTTATATGGCTGACTTCGACTTCTTGTTCAAACCGGGTTCGTTCTGCAGATACTTTTATTTCTTCTAACTCAATAAGTGAAGGATTCATTTCAATATTTATAACTGTGTTATGATTTTCCTCTATACTTATGCCCATTTTAGCTGATTCATAACCAATGTAAGAAAAAATTATTGAATATGTGCCCGGGGTAATATTGTGAATAATATAATAACCTTTATCATTGGTTGCGCTGCCCATGTTGGTATTTTCTAAATAGACATTTGCATAAGCGAGTTTTTCACCATTTGATGCATCGGTTACAAATCCGCTTACTGAACCATAATCGTATGCCAACAGCAGTAGTGATATAAAAATCATGTGATTAATTATATCTTTAAAAATTATCAAGTCAACATGGGTAAATAGTATTTAGGCAAAATAGATTGACAAAAGTAAATTATCATATATAATAAACGATATGAAAAAGGGGCTTGTTATAATCCCAACCTACAA
>JAGMEL010000400.1 GCA_023128195.1 Caldifarciminota bacterium
GAATTTAAAACGAGAAATAAACTATAGCATCTATTCAAGGAATGACTTTGAAAAAAAGAAAAATCAAAAAGATTCCTTTATCGAGGATGTTTTAAAAAATAAAAAAATTTTTCTAGCAGGGGGCAAAAATGGTCTTTGATAATTTCATAAAAGAATACACAAAGCGCGGGCTCATTAAAAAACAGGAAAAAAATTTAAAGACTGTAGAAAATCTAATTTCCCGATCCTATAAAGAGATTAAGGCGGCTGAAGCAAACATAAAAATTGATGAAGGAATAGCTTTTGCAGTATAGGCTACTGTAATGCTTCACGCGGGCAGGGCTCTTATGTTATTCAAAGGATATAGACCAGATGATGGTTATCAGCATAAAACAGTTGTTGATTTTGCATCAATCGCGCTTGGTGAAAACTACAAGACACTTGTACAACGTTTTGATAAGATGCGAAGGAAAAGAAATATTTTTACCTACGAAGTTAGTATTTCAATTTCAGAAAAAGAAGTCAACAATGGCCTTAAGTCAGCTGTTGAATTCATCAAAGCTGTTCGCGATATCATCGAAAAAGAAGATCCTCAACATAAATTCAAATTCTAGTCCATCCACTATTCATTTAAACCAGAGATAAAGAGAGACAGTCTTTTTATAAAACCTCCGCATTTCCATTTAATTGGTGTTATTCCTGGTAGAACCTTGGACGCAAACCTTGATTATTTTGCCAATATACCGATTAAATCACATCGATTAAATATCCGGCATATTAGAGATAGAGAGATAAATCTAGCCCCTAGACTTGGGTAAACGCTTAAGTTTGCTTTTATTCTGGGATATGAAGGCTAGCTTCTTCTGGCGGGACCAGGATTTAATTTGGGCTTCTCGTTTCTGGGATTCGGAGCGGGTTTCGTAAGGTTCCTTGTAAACAAGTCTTACTGGAAGGCGGCACGAGTACATCCTCCGCCCTTTTTGCGGTTATGTTCCTTTACTCGTCGACCTATGTCGGTAGTGCTGTCGGTATAGAGAATGCCATTGACACAGCGCAATATGTAGATGTACCACATGATTATCCTTTTGCGGCCCTTCGACGGAGTTTATCCTGAGCGACAGCGAAGGGGCTCAGGACAAACTCCAGCTTGAAGGGCTGAAGCCGCCCGATTGTGACTGCTTCCCCTTAAACGGTATGGTCTTTGACCAGAAACATGCAAAAAGAAATATGCGAAAACTCTTAACATATTTTTTAAATATGTTACACTTGTAACAGATATGTTACAAGGAGGTGGGTATGAAATTTCATATCTCATTATTAGACATATTGGGTTCGAAAACAAGAGTGAGAATCATAAGTTTTCTGTTGACCCATGAAGCTTCTATGAGTGAAAGAGAAATCGCTTCCATTTTGAAAGTCTCTCATATGAGTGTTAATAGGACAATGCGAGAGCTTGCTGAGTTGAATTTCGTAAATTTTGTTACAATTGGAAAAGCTCATTTATGGAGAGTAAATCATAAAAGTTATGCTTTTAGAGCTTTATCTGAATTGATTAAGGGCGTTTCAGGAATCCAAGAGCCTATAGAGGAACTAAAAAAGATATTATTAAAAAATCTACCCAAGACCTTGATTAAAAGAATAGTTCTTTTTGGCTCAATAGCTAAAGGCTCGGAAAGGGCAAATAGCGATATAGATATTTTTGTCTTGGCTAGAGACAGACAGTGCAAAGAAAAACTTGAGTCCTCAATAGAAAAATTATCAAATATATGTTTTGAAATGTATGAAAATAGACTAGCTCCTTACATCTTAACGGAACAAGAATTGAAACAGAAAAAAAAATTGAATGTTATTTCTGAAATTAAAAAAGGAATTGAAATCTATTCGGGAAAGAAAGGATAAATTATGACGCCTAAATTCAGAACAAGAGATGTTGAAAAGTCATTATATATGGTTCATCTCCCATTTAGTTGGCGAAAGCCTGAATGATTTTCAGTGAGA
>JAGMEL010000401.1 GCA_023128195.1 Caldifarciminota bacterium
TTATCCTGAAGAACATCATTAGCATAATCCAATCCAATCTCATAATTTCCTCCTGCATTATAGACTGCCAGCGCAATTGTTTCGCTGTGATAGTGGAGTAAAATTGTGAGATAGCAACAGCCAAGAGTTATATTATTTGAAATATTAGTCAAATCATAATCTAGCATGCCAATGTAATGAGCTACAAGTTTCCCTGTTGCAGGCATAATTTGCATTAATCCCAATGCTCCTGCAGAACTCTTTGCGTTTTTTTCAAATAGTGATTCATTTTCAATAATCGACAATACTAACTCTGGATTGAGATCAAACCTTTTACAATTGTCATACACTGACGTCAGCATCAAGATACAATCAATTGTATTAATATCTGTATTGATTTCCATCACTATATCACGATATTTTTGGATAAATAACGTTTTATCACTTTCAATACTGACAATTTTATCAAGCATCGTATTTAAGTTTTTCTGGTGTTTATCCGATTCGTGTCGCCATAGCAAAACACATACAATAAGAATCACAATAAAAGGTATCTGTATCAGAAAGAAGATAGTTCCTGATTTTAGAAATGATTTGTTCTTCATTTTCCTCCTTTTTTCTTTAAACCAATTCTATACAACATTATATATTTGTAAATAGGTAATTCTACCTATAACAAGCAGAAAGGAGCTCTATACATTAAACACAGCCAACCCAAAAATCGAATTTTTGCACAAGCGTGAAAAGTATTTACTAACGTCGAAATTGTGTGTGGTTACAAAGTGTTTTTGTAAAGCAAGATCTCCCAACAATACACTGGTATAGCAATAAAGACATAGTTACGGGTTTGACAATTTTTTATAATAAGACGAAGTTCCAATATCGAGTATTTCAAGTATAATTCTTTCTGTTGTCTTGCCAACCCCCTTTAGTTTCTGCAAATCCCCTCTCATAGCCCTTAATGGTTCTTTCAACTTCGAAATTGAATACGCAGCATAACCATAGGGTGATGGTCTCCCTTCTGTCTTCAAAAAATAATCAATATGCTCTAATATAACAATAACTAAATCATCTTCACTTAATATATCTTTAAAAAGAGAAACAGGAATACGTCTTGGAATTTTATATGTTTTCGCAATAGTATTAAAAGTTTGATTTATTGAACTATAGTATTCTCCAGTTGCATTTCCCCATTTGTCTCCTGTATATATCTTCTCGTATTCAATGGTGAGTTTTGGATAATGTTTTTTCAGTATATTAAAAAAGAAATCTTTCTGTTTTCCTTGTTTTAAAGTCATCCCTCCAAAAATCACAAAATCCAGACCAACCTCAACAGCTTTTTTTATAGCTCCTTCAATTAACTTTGGTGTATCAGTTATAAAAGGAATAACAGGAACCAAAAACATACCACATGCAAAACCATTATCTTTAAAAAAGGCGAGTGTTTTTAATCTTTCTGTTGGAGATGGAACACCAGGTTCAAAAATAGCGCTTATCTTATCATCTACTGATGAAAAACTGAAACTAACAATTACTCTGTTCTTTTCATTGATTTTTTTCAGAATATCAATATCTTTTTTAATAAGCGTTGATTTTGTAAGCATATGTACCGGAAAATTGTATTGATTTACTAATCGAAGGGCTTTTCGAGTCAATTGATATTCTTTTTCGATTGGTTGATAACTATCACCAACACCACCACCTACCATAATAAAACTCTGTTTAAAAGGAGTGCGCTTTCTTTTTGGGCTCAATTCCCGTTGTAATATATCTATGGCATTCACCTTTACAACAACATCCTGTCCAAATTCACCATCTACATAATACCCTTCTGCTCTACCATCACAATAAACGCAATTATGAGTACATCCTCTATATAAATTCATTCCGTAATGGGAAATAAACCACGACTCGATTTTTTTATGCTTACGTAATATAGATTTTGCTTTAACTTCTTTAATACTCATTTCTTTTACCCGGTTAGAAATACTTTTCTTAAGCAATACCCATTTCCCTATATTTTATCACATTTCTCTACCATGTTCCTAATGACGCTTGTATATCCTTTTTTTGTATTTATATTCATCTACCTTTAATAAATCCATCACCACTGTAGTGGTCGAGCTTG
>JAGMEL010000402.1 GCA_023128195.1 Caldifarciminota bacterium
AAAGGGCTTGACTTTTTCTCATAGATGCAATGACACACTCACCGCTCATTACGAAGAATCCATTTATCTTGGTCATTACAAGAATGCCCTTTCGTTTTCATTTGTGAACTAATTTATATGAATTGTATCGACCTTATCCGCAAAAAGCGCAATGGCGAAAAATTATCCCGGAAAGAGATCAATTATTTAATCTCTGCATATACCAAAGGCACGATTCCAGATTATCAATTTTCAGCATTTTTAATGGCAGTATTTTTTCAGGGTATGGATTTTGAAGAAACAACAGATTTGATGCTGGCAATGATGTACTCAGGTAAAACACTCGATCTTTCAGATATCAAGATAGCCAAAATTGACAAGCATTCTACAGGCGGGGTCGGCGACAAGGTTTCTCTTATTTTAGCGCCCCTTATCGCCTCATGCGGTGTCTGCGTGCCTATGATCTCTGGTAGGGGATTGGGTCATACTGGTGGAACTCTTGATAAACTGGAATCAATTCCAGGATTCAAAACTAATTTAAGTGTAAAACAATTTAAATGTCAGCTCAAAAAGATTGGCGTGGCAATGATTGGGCAAAGTGCTGAAATAGCGCCTGCTGATAAAAAGATGTATGCATTAAGAGATGTTACTGCAACAGTGGATTCCATACCACTTATCGCTGCAAGCATCATGTCAAAAAAACTTGCCGAAGATCTTGATGGTTTAGTACTTGATATAAAATTTGGCAGCGGTGCCTTTATCAAAGATTATAAAAACGCAAAATATCTTGCTCAAACAATGATAGAAATCAACAAACGATCCGGTGTTAACGTTATTGCTATCTTAACTGATATGAATAATCCATTAGGTAGCTATGTAGGCAATTCTTTAGAGATTATTGAAACGATCGAGGCATTAAAGGGTAGAGGACCAAAGGATCTAATGGAAATAACCTTTGCGCTTGGCAAAGCAATGCTTAAGCTCGCTAAGATTAAAGGCGGAAAAAACCTCCTTGAGAAAAAGATAGTAAGTGGCGAGGCATTAAATAAATTTAAAGAGATTATATGTTGTCAGGGCGGTGATATTCGTATTGTTAAAGATTATTCGCGTTTACCAGTAGCAAAAAATAGAATCAAAGTCATAGCGCAAAAAACAGGTTATATCTATCATATTGATACATTTGACATTGGCATGTTGCTCGTACAATTGGGCGGAGGTAGATTAAAAAAAGAAGACAAAATCGACCCATCATATGGATTTAAGATCAACAAAAAAATCGGTGATTATGTAAAAAAAGGCGAATGTTTAGTAGAAATCATTAGTAACAATAAGACTAAAGCAAAAACCGTAGTCAAACAAATGCACGATGTATTTGCGATTCATAAAACTCCTTGCCGCCGTAAAAAATTGATACGAGAAACAATATGGCGCTGAAATTCAAATGCCCTAATTGCAATGAAAAAATCGTAACCAAATTTCTTAAAGCAGGCGATACTGTAGAATGTAAAAAATGTGGTGCTGAACTTACTGTGCCGGAACATGCTACACAAACAAGCGAAGAATCAACATTCTTAAATAGCGCAAGTGAAATAGCTGATAGCGCTGCAACAACAGCGTCACAACCTACCCAAAGTAAACCATATCCAGGCATTCTTCAGGCAATCTGGGTTATTATATTGATTAATCTTTTAATTATTAGTTTAGCTCTACTAAGTGGAGCCATTGGTGCTATCATAAACTACCCTCTCCACAAACATCCAGCATTAATAGCGATTGTAAATCTCGTAGCAATTGTGCTTGTGCTCGTTATCGATTTTGGCAATACCAAAGCGCGTTTCCAGGAAGTATTCCCGCTTACTCCAATCAAAACATCTCTTTTATTCCCACTAACAATCACGCTCATTGGTTTGATGATCGTTTTAGCTGAAATGACCACACTCATCAGCGTAATTATCCCAGGAAGAAGCGAACAATTTGCAAAATATTTTATTAGCCTCTTTGATAAAAGCTTATGGGGTACTGCTTTGGCTCTGGTGGTTGTTGCTCCTTTTACTGAAGAATTTCTGTTTAGGGGCTTAATACTGCGTGGTTTTTTGAATCGATATTCAATAATTAAAGCTATATTAGTTTCCGCACTACTTTTTGCTTTATTTCACAGTATTTTTCAGTTCCTCAGTGCTTTTCTTGCAGGTATTTTGCTTGCGTGGTGGTTTGTAAAAACGCGTTCTCTTCTGCCGTGCATATATGGGCATATTGTAAATAATGCTTTAATATTAATTTTCATCATTATTATCCCTCCAAAAATATCTGATCTTACAGAACCTGCGCAATTTGGACCTTTGTGGCTTGATGTAGTTGGTTTTGTACTCCTTGGATTGGGTATTTGGCTTTCAGTCCGTATGTTTAAGAAAATTGAAATCGCTTTGCCCTGATAGAAGTTTACCTCATAATGACAAGTATTTAGATTATAAAAGTAGCCTGTCCCTTTTAATCCCAGCGTGCAATACCGAATTGTTCTGCCTTGCCATATTTTAGAATAACTGCCTCGGATTTTCCTTGTAAACTGCTCTCGATTGCAACACAGTCCTTTGAGAAAGCCGTGGGTTTACATATTCTGCCTTTATCTTTATATCTTGTAGACCATGAATAAAAACCATTGGTATTATGTTTTACTATCAATACATCATTACCAGCCGTGCCTGTAATAAAAAAAGTACGGATAACTGTTTTTCTTCCATAATACAAAAATCCTGGATAGAGTATATAGGGTTCTGCAGACTCATTTTTCTTGCCCTTAAATGTACTGGTCCACAGTTCATTCCCATCCCTGTCATATTTAATTGTCAGGATGCTGATATTACCCTGCTCATTTTCACTACTGCCCGTTATATAAACATTAGACGATTCATCCACGGCTACTGCCTTTAACACATCATCCAGGCGTGCACTGTCAAAACGTTTTACCCAGAGTACATTGTTATCCTTGTCATAGGCAACAGTTAAATAATCATTATTAGATTCATTACTAAAACTCGTTCCAGTCAGATAAACAGAGCCATCCACACCCATTTTTATATCAGCCAGGATATTTTCCTGCTCCGGGCTTTCGTATCTTGTGAGGCTTAAGAAATTTCCCAGGCTGCCATATCTCATAAAGAAAAAGTCTTGGGTTTTTTCTAATGCACCGCCAATAAGAATTTGATCACCTTTTCTAATATCGAATTTTAAATCACTGAAAACCAGAGACGGATTATAATATTTCGTGAACCAGGCTAATTCACCAGACGGTTCGTACTTGGCAATAAAAATATTTATTGAATCCCTGGGATTGGTACTCCATCCAGCGATGAAGATATTGTCCTGATAATCTGATAATATTTTGCCGGTAATTTCATCTGTAGATTCTTCGATAACCTTATCCCACTGAATTGTACCGAGGCTATCGTATTTTATCAAAACCACTTTATTTATGCCGTGTATATCACTGGCTTGGCAAAGAACATAAATATTTGGTATAGTGTCTAATGCATATTCTTTGGTTACTAAAATTGATTTACCATGTGCTGCCTTCAGGTATTGTTGTTCATAGATATTATACCACTCAAGCTCACCCTCGGCATCATATTTTGCAGTGATACAGAATGGTCCCTTATCAGTTGTCCAATGTGTTCCAGTTACATAGGTACTGGTTTCAGAAGAATAGATACCATTGATACGGTAATTACCCGGGCCTGCCGCATCGAATTTTCTTGTCCATTTAGTCTCCATTTCGCTGCAGCATAAGAATAAAAGTATTGATATGAATACATATATATGTTTTTTCATAATAAAATTATAATGATGAATTAACATAAGTCAACCCCGCACTATCAAAGGGGACAGGCAACTTTATATATGGCTACTAAAAAGTAGCCTGTCCCCTTTGATTATTTCTTTTCTGCCCATTCTTTAAGGGCTTTTTTAATTTTCTCCTCAACCTTTTTTGCTATTTCCTCCCATTCCTTTTCTTTTTCTTCTTTATCAGCCTCATCTAACCATGCCTTAATACCTTTACGCACTTTCTCTTCAACCTCATTGCCGATCTTATCCCACTCCTTCCTTCTAATCTTGTGGCTTCTTCTTGACTGACGGAATAAACCGCCGACTGAAATCATAAGCCCAATTAAGAAACCAAGATTATAAGACCACCCTGTATTACTGATCTCATATAGACCAACCTCATTTGTAAATAGACTTATAATAAAAGTAATGACAATAATCAATCCATGCCATATGCCTGCCCAGAATCCTGCCGTGTGTCCAAGATTGATTTCTTGATTCCAACGATCATTACCTGGAGCACAGCTTAAGGTCATTAAACCCACCAATAAAATAAGGCCCAATGCTATGTACTTTTTGTTCTCTAACATAATTCCTCCTTTTTCCGATATTGCTATTAATAGTATATCAATATCAACATAACAGTCAATAAACCTTGACTTGGCGAAATTTTTAATTACTATTATATGGTCGACGTTCTTATCAACTTCGATGCTGGAGCCGAAGGTTCCAGGAAGGAGGAATATGACAAAAGATGATAAGGGAAAAGTTCTAAATGTAGCAATCACTCAGATTGAAAAACAGTTTGG
>JAGMEL010000403.1 GCA_023128195.1 Caldifarciminota bacterium
TTGTAGGACCAAATAAAGAGCAGGTCATAGAGACTTTGATAATACCCGCGAAGATAGAAGAGATAAACGGATTGCAAAGAGATCAAAAGTTTTTTCTTTGGATGTGTCAAAAAGCCTCGAGATGTTTGAGCAAAGGCATAGATTGTTACAGCAAGATAAAGATAGAAGAGAAGAAGAAAAATCTTATATTAGTTATAAACATTACTGAATATAAACATAAACAAAGGGTGAGATAAAAGATGTTCGAATACGGGGATATAATCCTACAACAGATTGAGAAAGAAGATCTTGAATTTGTAAAAGAAATCAGGAATCATTATTCGACATGGAAATATTTGACCACAATAGGAATGTTTAGTTCAGAAAAACAAAATAAATGGTTCTCAACTATTACAGAGTCTCTTGACGTAAACTATTATATCATCCTTTCTAAAGAATGGAAAAAAATAGGTTATGTGCGGTTTGATGAAATAGATTGGATAAACCGGAGCGTTAGAGTAGGCGCAGACATCCATATGCAATACAGAAATAAAGGGTATGGTAAGAAAGTATATAAATTAATTCTTGAATTTTGCTTTAATTACCTAAATTTTAATAGAGCATGGTTATTAGTCATGGAGAACAATGAAGTTGCATTAAAGCTTTACAAAAAGATTGGGTTTAGAACGGAGGGTGTAATGAGAAACGCAATTTATAGAGATGGAAAATATTATGGTTATATTATGATGTCAATTCTAAAGGAGGAATATAAAAATGATTAAATTGTTTGATGTCCATATACCCGAATCTGTAAAAGGGCCTTTATTAAAAACTTTATTCTCCGGATATATCGGCCAAGGTCCTATAGTGGACGAGTTTGAGAGAGAATTTTCAAATAAATTTGGCTTTAAGCATGTTGTATCTCTAAACTCAGGCACTTCTGCTATAAGACTTGCATTAGCCTTAATAGATGTTGGACCCAGAGATGAGGTTATATCAACACCTTACACTATGGTTGCCACGAATACAGCTATATTAGAGCAGTTTGCAAAGCCTATCTTTGTTGATATACAATATGAGACTGCTAATTTGGACCCTGCTGATATAGAGCGCCATATAACAGAAAAGACAAAGGCTATAATTTGCGTTCACTGGGGAGGCTATCCTTGTGATATGGATGAAACCCGTAAAATAGCAGCCGAGCATGATTTACCCGTTATTGAGGATGCCGCACACGCCTTAGGTGCCATGTATAGAGGTAAGCCTGTTGGAACAATTTCAGAATTTACTGCGTTTTCTTTTCAGGCAATCAAGCATCTAACAACCGGCGATGGAGGAATGCTTTCCATAACAAATCCAGATAAGTATAAAGAAGCTATAAGAAGAAGATGGTTTGGCATAGATAGAGCAGCTCGAAAACCTTCTGTTTTAGGTCATGACCCTACATATGATATAAAGGAGGCAGGGTATAAATACCACATGAATGACATAGCAGCTATCATAGGACTTGAGCAACTAAAATATTTTGATTTGTTATTTAAGAGAAGAGCTGAAATCGCCAATAGATATAGGGAGGAGTTAGAAGATGTCCAGGGTATTACCCTTCTAGAAAACAAACCAGATAGAACACATGCAAACTGGATGTTCGGTATACATGTAGATAGAAGAACAAAATTTGCGGAAATGATGCGTTCAAAGGATATCGAAGTTTCTGTTCATAATTGGAGAAACGATAAATATACGGTTTTTGGCGATTTAAGAAAAGATTTGCCTAACTTAGAAAGGCTCAATAATGATTTGATATGCATACCACTTCATCATAAGTTATCAGACCCGGATGTAGATTATATAATTGAAACAATAAAAAAATTTAAGGATGGAGAGGATAAACTATGAGAAGTTTAAATATCAGGAATTGTAGGCTAATTGAATTGCCAAAAATTGGTGATGACAAGAGAGGCTTTCTATCCATTGGAGAATCCAGAAAAGACATACCGTTTGAAATTAAAAGAATATACTATATTTACAAAATTGGGGATTTATCGGTGGTTAGAGGTCAGCATGCGCATAAAAAATTAGAACAGGCATTTTTCTGTATTCATGGTAAAGTTACCTTTTTAGTAGATGATGGTGAGAGAAGGGAAGAAATTGAATTGAAGGAACCCAATAAGGGACTTTATATTGGTCCAAAACTATGGCATAATATGATAGGGTTCTCCAAAGATACAGTAATTCTGGCTGTTGCCTCTGATTATTATAACGAAGGGGATTATATTAGGGATTACGATAAATTTGTAGATTATATGCATAAAGGAGAAAAGTAAAATGAAGGGGTTACTTCTTGCGGGTGGGCACGGCACGCGCCTTAGACCGCTCACATACACAGGTAATAAGCACATGCTACCGGTGGCTAATAAGCCAATTTTATTTTATGGCTTAGAGAATCTAAAAAACGCAGGTATATCAGAAATTGCAATAATCATTGGCCCTGTAAAGGAAGAAGTGAAAGAGTCCGTAGGGGATGGATCTAAATTTGGAGTGAATATTACCTACGTTGATCAACCAGAACCAAAAGGGATAGCACATGCTATAAGTCTTGCAGAAGATCTTATAGGAGATGAGCCATTCGTAGTTCATTTGGGAGATAACATGTTAAAACATGGTATCAAACAGTATTCTGATGATTTTCGACAATCCAATGCAGATGCACTGATATTGCTAACACCCGTGGATCATCCGAGGGATTTTGGCATCGCAGAGTTAGAAGAAGATGGAACAATCAAAAAACTGGTCGAAAAGCCGAAAGAGCCCAAGTCAAATCTTGCAGTAATTGGAGCTTATTTCTTCAAGTCAATAATTTTTGAGGCTGTTAAAAATATCAAACTGTCGTGGAGAAATGAACTTGAGATCGCAGATGCAATGCAATATCTGATTGATAATGGTTTTAAGGTGAGTTCAAAAATCGTTTATGGCTGGTGGAAAGATACCGGAAAGCCTGAGGATATCTTGGAGGCTAATCGCCTTGTCCTAGATGATATAAAGTCTGATATAAAAGGGGTGATTGAAAACTCCGTTATTAAAGGAAGAGTAATAATAGGTGAGGATTCCGTGATTAAGGACAGTTCTACGGTAAAAGGGCCGTCAGTTATAGGTGAAAATTGCATAATTTCAAACGCATATATAGGCTCATACACAAGTATTGGAAATAATTGCACTATAGAAAACACTGAGGTTGAAGATTCGATAATTATGGAGAGTACAAAAATAATAAATGCTGGACGGATTGTTGATAGTTTAATAGGCAAAAATGTAATAATAAAGAAGGGGAATAACCTACCAAAAGGAAAAAGGTTAATAATCGGCGACAGTTCCTGGGTGGTAATATGATAGAAGGAGTAAAGACAAAGAAATTGCGGGTGATACCAGATGAAAGAGGCTGGTTGATGGAGATATTGCGATGCGATGAGGAGATATTCGAGAAATTCGGGCAGGTTTACCTTACAACCGCTTATCCGAGGGTGGTAAAGGCATGGCACTATCACAAGAAGCAGACTGATAACTTCACCTGCGTGAAGGGAATGATGAAGGTGGCATTGTATGATGGAAGAGAAGATTCACCCACCTATAAAGAGATAAATGAGTTTTTTATTGGCGATAAGAACCCTGTATTAATCAGCGTGCCTCCCTTAGTGTATCATGGATTCAAGGCGATAGGAGAAGAAGCAGCATATTTTATTAGTATTCCTACATTGCCATATAACTACAAAGAGCCTGATGAGTATAGATTGCCGCCGAATACAAAAGAGATACTTTATGATTGGATATTAACTCCTGGAGAAAAGCATGGGTGAAAAATGAAAGTCTTAATTACTGGTGGATTGGGATTCATAGGGAGCAATTTTGTAAGATATATGGTAGAAGAAGCCGGAGTGGATGTTGCGGAAATCATCGTGGTTGACGCCTTAAAATACGGCTCTAACGAAAATAA
>JAGMEL010000404.1 GCA_023128195.1 Caldifarciminota bacterium
ACTTGAAACAGCGAGGAGCCAGTAATAATGGTTGCTCAAAATGGAAGTATTGGTCTTGAGGGCATTTCCATCGTATCCATTCATAATCTTTCTTCCAATGCTTCATAAATCTATTCTGATTGTTATTGAACTTTGTTTTGACAATATCTAATGCCCATACTTGTTTCCACTCATCATAAATACGTAGTTCCTCAGCTATCAGTTCCCTTTCTTCCTCATCATTGTGATAAACACTCGTTGCAATTCCAATAGCGAACTGAGCTCCCTCATAAGATGCAACCATTAAAATACCAAGTTCACCATTAGAAGAATACTCTAATAGCTTATCTGTCGATTCGGTATGAAAAAGCTTATAACCTCGCCAGAATCTATTCTCTTTATTATTCCATTCCTCGTGCCCATATCCGTTGTCTTTCGAGTATCCGCTGGAGCTAGGGTAGCCTGAAGGCTGCAAATAGCCATTTGTATTCCACATTATCGGTTTCAATACTATCGCTTTCATTCGTTACCTCCAACTATAAACCCAACGATGTGCTGAGCTACGGCGGTAAAGCATTTCGCTCTGATTAATTATTTTACGAAAAACGCACTAGCTTCTTCCGTTAGCTCAAGCGCTTGGTTCTGCTAAAGATTTTAATTTGAAGCCTGTCACTCCCAAAAAAATCCATCACTAATACGCATATTTTCGAGTTCAACCAAATTGTGTTTTTTTAGAGGTGCCTCAGAAGCATTTTCCTTTGAAAAATACAAAACAGTTTCTCCAAAGTCCCAATTTTCATCAGGAGGCACTTGAGGGTCAAACATGTGGCAATAAATCCACTGAATGTCTTTTTTATTAGAATCCCAAAATGAAACAGTATTCAAAATCTTAAGAAAACGTTCATCCTCCACAACGCCCCCATCGTGTGATTCAATCCCAACGTGAATTATTGATGGTTTATCATCTGGCAATTGATCTGTGGCATCTGAGAGTTGCCTTCTAATATCTCTCGCTTTTTTAAGGATGGCCTCTTCGGCATCACAATTCCAACGAGCACAAGATATAAAATCAATACTCTCAAGATATGTTGGATGAATAGCTGATGGCTTTCCTAAAAACACACAAGTAAATCCTGCACTTGGCAAATGCTCACCAGTTATTAAATAGGCGAGGCTACTTGATGGAATTTTTACATAGGATTTTGATAAGTTGTTTCTGATTTTCTCTAAATCGACAAATTTTGTGGATACCGTCCAAGTCTTGTTGTCAATGACGACACCCTTCGTAACTACGAACCTCAATTTCGGAATAAGATTCTCAGTAACAAAAGAATCATCAAGTGTCTGCAACTCAACATGAAATACTATGTCTAAAATTATAGATTTTTTGTTGGCCTGCAAAAAACTGCTCAATGGTTCCCACATTTTCAACCATTTTTGCCTTTCCTTCAAAGAATACTGAGAACTTTTTGCTAATTTCTTGCACTCTATAAACCACTCATCATTTCCATTGCTGACGAATATATCGGGTGACTTGGCTGGTGGTGATTCCGGGATAAGAGCGACTTTGTTCCAACTATTTCTTTTGTAGGTTAACGCTACAAGTAACTCGAAAAATAAACTATCTGCATTCGTATGTATGTTGTTAAATTTCTTGAAAATATACTCATGTACACCTTCAACACTATCAAGCAATTCAATAAATCTGCCAAGTGCTTTGATTTGAGGAATTACCCGGGCTCCCTGGGAAAAATCATAGTCCTTTGGATGTGTCAGATACGCATCAGCTAAATACAAACACCAACCAAGTTGGTCTTGATTAAATGATACCCGCGTCGACGAGGATGTGAGAGGAACAGGTTGTAATTTAGTTTCATGAACAGAGTGGAGATAGTTTTCAATTTTCGTTTTTCGTGAAGACCATTCTTCTGGTTTGATAAATTGCATGAACCAGTCAAAAGCGGCTCTCACATGGCTATCTTCTTCCCAATGTTCAAAAGTCATTTTGTCGATGCCAAGAGGTAAATAGTGATTCCACCACCATCATCATCATTATTATGTTGTTATGCAGAACGTCCGGAATCACCTGGATCAAAAGCCGCAAGGCTTTTGGAATCTGGTGAATTCCGTTGTTAGCCCATAAATTTTCTCTTTAATGTTTTGATTCTTTCAGGTACACCCCTATAGTCTCTCACCTGACTATATAAAATTACTCGTATTTTAATTTGCAAACCTCAATTTTTAAAACGCCAATTTGAATTACGAGGTCTGTTATTATTTTGTTGTATTCGTCGGTGAGCTTCAAAACAGCGGACCTAAGCGTGGCGTCATTATCTTTTATTGAATCACCAA
>JAGMEL010000405.1 GCA_023128195.1 Caldifarciminota bacterium
TGAACAATTACCAATCAGGTATTGATTTAAACCTCGTAATGAATATAATTAGTCAGGTAAATTCCATGAAGAAAATCTTAATAATATTGGTGATTTTCTGTGCCACCAGTTTTGCCCAGGAAACAGGTGCACGATATTTAATCATCACGCACGACAATTTTTATGACGCAATTCAACCGATTGCCCAGTGGAAACATAAAAAGGGTCTGAGAACAAAGGTTGTGAAACTTTCTCAAATTGGTTCTTCAGCAAGTCAAATAAAAACCTATATCACAAATGCCTATAACAACTGGCAAATACCACCAGAATTTTTATTACTGGTCGGCGCGCCTTATTATTTACCCCTTCCTCAAGTAAGTTATACATACACAGACAATTATTATACTGATATTGAAGGCAATATTTACAATGAAATACTTTCTGGCAGGTTAACCGTACATGACGCAACTGAAGCACAAACAGTTGTAAATAAAATATTATTATATGAAAGAACACCTTATATGGATGATTCTTTATGGTTTATTAATGCCTGTTTGATAGTAAGGGAAGATTATGACTCTGGTGATACAGTTTATTGGAATGACATTAATCATGCAAAAAGTCTGATGCTCAGTGCTGGATATGATTCAATTGATACGCTGTGCAGGGCTGCTGGTAATAATTCGAGCGATGTTATTCAAGCGGTCAATGCTGGCAGGGCATTTGTTCTGTACCGCGGCCAGGCAGTAGATTATTGGTGGTCACCTTTTAATGTTAACCCTGACGCGACAGCAAATGGTTCAAAACTACCCATTGTGCTATCTATTACCTGCAGAACAATCGGAACGGGTTCGAATCCAGCAACTGCTGAGAAATGGTTGTTAACAGGTACACCAACATTACCACGAGGTGGCGCGGGGTACTTTGCAACGACAACAATTGGAGGGGGGAGCATAACTTTTCTCAGAAGTGCAGTTTGTAGAGGATTTTTCAACGCCATATTCGAGGATGGCAAAAGAACTTTTGGTGCGGCATGTGAAGGCGGCAGAAGAAATGTTTATAACCTATATGGTAGTTCGAGTGAATACCGCGGCTTCACAACCCTTGGTGACCCGGAAATGAATATCTGGACTGATACCCCTTGTTCACTCATTTGTACGCACCCTTCAATGATACCGGTAGGAAACGTCGGTTTCACAGTTAATGTTCTAAAGGCTTCTAACTCATCTCCGGTTAACAATGCTATAGTCTGTGTTGTAGGAAAACTCGATTCAACAGTATATGCCCTTGATACTACAAATAGTAGTGGCAATGCCAGTTTTACTGTAGCGCCTCATTTTACTGGAGACACCATTTATGTGACGGTCACCGGGCAGAATCTGCAACCTTATGAAGGTTCTATATTTACAGCTGCATCTGATATTTATATTGCCTACTTACAATCAACTATTGATGATGCATCTGGTGGTAATAATGACGGTATGGTTAATCCTGGAGAGGAAATCAATCTTCCATTATGGGTGAAAAACTATGGGGATAGCACTGGAATAGATATTCTTGGGACACTGCAAGAAGATGATGTGTACATAACGATAGATGATGCAGTCAAATCATTTGGTGATATAACAGGGGGTAATATAGATAGCACAGGTGCAGACGGTTATAATTTCACAGTTGCGACTAATTGTCCTGATGGACATATTATCAATTTTGAATTGAAGTGTGAGGATGTTAATAACTCTGTTTGGCTCTCTTATTTTAATGTTCCGGTGCATGCTCCAGATTTAATATTTGAGCAAGCAGTTATTAGTGGTGGTAATGGTAATAGTAGTTTTGAACCGGCCGAGACCGTTTTTGTGGCTGTGACGATAAAAAATCAGGGTAGTGTGGCAATAGATGGTGTTAGCGCGATCCTCCACAGTCTTTCGTCTTATGTTGGTGTCATCGATTCAATCGGCACTTTTAATCATATTGGTCCGGACAGCAGTGCGGACAACAATCTTGATCCATTCATTGTCTTTTCTGATATTAGTACCCCTCAGGGTACAGTAATTAATTTTCAAATGATTGTCAGTTCGGGTAATTATATTGAAACTATAACATTTTCATTAATTATTGGTGGAAAACACTACTTTATCTGGAATCCTGACCAGAGTCCGGCACCAGGCGAAAACATGCAGACGATTTTGACCGGTTTAGGTTATCAGGGTGATTATGGAACAACCCTTGCTTCGGATTTGAGTTTGTATCAATCGGTCTTTGTATGTGCTGGTGTGTATCCAAACAATCGTGTTATCAGCAATAGCAGTCCAGAAGCAAATACCCTGGTTGATTATTTAGAGAACCATGGCGGCAGGATGTATTTAGAGGGTGGCGATGTTTGGCATTATGATGTTCAAACTGGTGGTTATGATTTTGGTCCGCTTTTTGGAATCGCGGGTGTTTCTGATGGCGGTAGTGATATGGGACCAGTAGTTGGTGAAAGTGGCGCATTTACCCAAGGTATGAGTTTCACCTATGGTGGCGAGAACAGTTGGATGGATCATATTAATCCTACTGGTAGTGGTTTTTTAATCTTTCACGATGGTAATGATGCATACAATTGTGGTGTGGCAAATGATGCAGGGACATATCAGACAGTTGGCACTTCGTTTGAGTTGGGTCTGCTTAATGATGGTTCTCCGCCATCAACCCGTATAGCATTACTCGATTCAATAATGCATTTCTTTGGAATAACGACTGGTATTACTGAGACAGCTAAGCATTTAGATTTGAGTTATTCACACTTTGAAGTTTATCCAAATCCATTTTCAAAGCAGATAAATATCAGCTTTCAGATGCAAGATGTAAGAAGTAAGAAGCAAGATATTTCTCTGAAAATATATGACGTAAGTGGCAGAATAGTAAAAGTATTTAATCTTACTTCTGGTTTCTTGCCTCTTGTTTCTACTGTCTCATGGGACGGCAAAGACGATTACGGAAATAGACTTCCTGCTGGTGTTTTCTTTGTGCAATTCACTGCTGAAGATTTTAGTAAAACGCAAAAAATAATTTTCTTAAAATAAAGTTTTTACCGCAAACGTAGCAATTTCCTTGTTAAATGATTATTCCCTACACTAAGTCTGCAGAAATAAACACCGCTGGGCAGTTTCTGTCCGGTGTTATCAACACCGTTCCAGGAAACTGTCGATTGCATATTGGAAATTTTAGATTTCAGATTGAAATCCTTTACCATTCTTCCTGTAGCATCGTAAAGTCGCAACGAAACATCGCTTTAAGACACGCCCTGCTCGGGGAGAATATAGAAAAGAAACAATATAAAACACAAGAACTTACACCGGTTATTCGATCCGCTCTAATGCTAAAAAAGGCACATGACTCTTTAAAAATAACAGATTATCGTAAGGCATTTACTTATGCCTCGACCCAAAAGATATTAGGGTATTTCCATCTTTATCTTCTCTTTTTCCCGGGCTCAATTCACAATCTTCTTTTAAAAGGACGTCCCACATATCTTCCATCAAATTTTCTCAGGCTGCCGGTCTTTCAAAAAAATATCCCTGCCTATCACCTGAGATTTTTAGGACCTGTGCGTGTCTATCGGAATGAAGCACCGGTGCGCACGCACATTTTGCCCAAAGAAACTGCATTCTTGATTTACCTTGCCCTTTCAAAGAATAAAAGAATTCCGATTGAATCTTTATACGATAACTTCTGGCAAAAGAGCAAAAATCAGGCAAGAAACCTTTCTCATCTTCTTGTCAGAATCAGAAAAGTCTTGAAGCTACCAACTGCTCATCTCTATATTAGAAGAGGTTTTTTACATTTTAGAGCTCCATTAACGACTGACTATCAACATTATAAAGAAATTCTTATTCAGGCAAAGGTATTAGAACGAGCCGGAGAATGGGGTTTTGCTGTAAAAGAGTATTTACGGGCATTCAAGTTGTTTCGTGGTGAACCATTTAAAAAGATGTATGATAACCAGTCTGAGAATATGCGCAGGGTGATTTTAAATAAATTAGAACGTGAGGCAATAAATTTTGCAAAGACTTGTTTAGAACACAAAAATCATCCGCCAAAATCAGCCACATTGTATGGCGGGATGGCAGACGCCAAAAGCCTGGGTCATGCAAAAGGGATACTTGAAAAGATTTCCAAAATAATTCCTTATTCAGAAGAAATGAAAGATATGGTTAACAGGTTTAAGTAAGGATTCTGGAATGGTTTATGAAAACAGGTTCGTTATTAGCGATAAAAACGTTATTATTGTCTATTTCGTTATTCCCCCAAACCTCCTTGACATTATACATTTACTTCCCCAATAGCTGTTTCTCTAATGCATGCACAGCTCTTTGAGATCTTCGTTGCTTTAATTGGCCTTGCTTAAACCGGCATAAATGCATTTCTTTACAAGTACGGGATTAGTCCCCAACCCACGTATTCATCAGTACTATTGACAAATTTTATATAAAATATATAATACTTATATAGAAAATGTAGGGGAAGATTAAAGGGTTTTAGGTTTCAATGCCGTAGTTTTTAGAAAAAATTATTTGTAATAATCAATATAAGGGGGATAGAAGTATCATGAAATCGAAAGTGGTTGTATTCTTAATGGCTTGCCTTTTTCTGTTTATTGGAACATCTTACGGACAAGAGTCCAGGTTTATGTTCCATCAAGGCAAAAGCCTATTGATTGACCCTCGTTACCATACTTATGAAGAGGTAGTTGCTGAACTCAATTCCATTACCAGTGCCTATCCAAATATAACCAGGATGGATAGTATTGGAATATCTACAACTGATAGTACCACTATCTGGGCGCTTAAGGTTTCAGAT
>JAGMEL010000406.1 GCA_023128195.1 Caldifarciminota bacterium
AGTTCGATAGAACAGCGGGACCAAATAAACTAGAGAAACTAAGAAAACCAGAAAAACCAGACTTCCGAAGGAAGTAACGATACTAACGAATTAAACGGTCTAAATTTATGTCATCGTTTTTATAACTTCATCATTTGTAAGTAGTGTCGCAAAGCCGTATTTGAGGTTAAGTAAGGTAGCATCATGCATATCTTTAGTATATGTTGCAGTGCCATCAGTTATAAAATAGACCTCAAATCCCCTCATAAATGCACTGCGCGCAGTCGATTCGCAGCACAGGTTGGTTAATACGCCGCAGATAACAACCTGTTTTACTCCTTTTTTCTTGAGTTTTGATTCTAGATCAGTATTTAAAAATGCATCGTATTGATCTTTTATAAAAACCTCTCCCCTCGCTACGTCGAAGTCCTTAGTTATTCCACTTTGTGGATCGTCTTCCTTGAGGTTCTCGCTCCACCATTTTTCCATTAGACTACCCGGAGTATCAATATGGCGTGTAAAGATTATCGGTTGATTTGCATTTACGAATACATTGATAAGTCTTTTGATTTTCGTTTTTAAAATGTCAGCACCAGGGACATAGGCTCCACCATCGTCATCACAGAAATATTTCTGCATATCGATGACAAACAGAGCACACACATCTTTATTAATATGGAACGGTCTTCCCATCTATCTGAGCATTATGAAAGTATGTGCGAGTTTACTGCCCTGAGTTCTGATGAAGTAGATGCCAGCCGCAAAATGAGATGCATCAAAGACTGATTTCCCTGGTTGGAGCAATATGGTCTCTATTTCCTGCCCGAGTGAATTGTAGACTGCCGCGTGGATTGGTCGTGTTCCAGGATTCAAAATATTCAGTGATGACGTGGGGCTGAACACAGTGGGCCATATGTACATGTTCACATCGGTAACTTGCACCTGATCGGATTCTTCTATACCAGGTATGATTTGTACTGCCTCAACTGCATCGAGCATGAATTGACTTTGTGCCTGCAGCCGTACATACATCACTGAATCAAAACCCGCTGATGCGATGTCGAACTCACTCATCGCGCTACCTGCCGTACCCACTGTCTGCCATGAACCACGCCAATCATTGCTCACCTGCACTATTGCCGTACCAGAACCAGACGACCGATAAACAACCATATCATCACCAGTGCCATTGCGTATTGGAAAATCAAATGCAAGAACTATCCACTTGTTGACATCAAGCCGGTATGCCTGTCCATCGTGAGTGCCGAGTGCCCATACCGGATATGTCATGTTAGAATAGGTGCTTACATATCTTGAGCCGATCATTCTCGTTGCATAAATTGGCAAGTTGGTATTTGGGTTGAGTTCAATATCAAGATATACTGATGAATCCGGTGTATTTGCAGGAACAACAACATTTGTAATGGTTTTTGGATCGTATCCAGGACACAATACTGATACATCATATGTACCAGGTAAATAGAAACGATGGAAATCCCCATTAACCGGACAGGAATAACTATGCCAGTGGCTTGTATCAACAATAATTAAGGCATGTAATGGTTCACCTGTAAGCGAATCAGTTATCTGCCCATGAATGCCCTGACCAACCTTGTGCATTAACCAGAGCATGGCTGGTCGATCTCGATCAAATATGACATCAATGGATTCAGGCGGCGGTGTTTTTATATAGCAGACCTCTACAGACCAACCAATCTCACCACCGCACCCATAATCATAGTCCTTGGTACAACCATTGATCGGATACATCCCTATTGAGCCCTGGCCATGGGGATACCCAGTAAAACTGGCATAGCCCTGTGAAAGGTGCTGTATCAAGTTCTGCTCTGGTGGCTGCAGATAAGTTGTATATGACCATGGTTCTGATATGTACTTTGTTCCTGAATGGTACGACGCATAAGTCACAAATGGGTGACGCCAAAAATGCTCCATAAATTTCCATGCCTCATTCTCACTCAAGAAATCGCTGCCACAGGCATATTCATTCCCCCACATCCACCCCCAGTTTCTGTTAAGATCGACGCCGCGTCCGTTATGCCGGGAGTTGTTGACATATCCATCAGGATTCACCAACGGAGCAATCCATATTTCCCGGGTATCTACTAACCTCTGCACCAATGTATCACTCGGATAATTCGCTGCTAAATAGCTCAGCATACAAAAATTAACACCCCAGGCGATTTTCTCATTGCCATGGATATTACCTTCAAAATAAAGTGCTGGTTCTGATTCATCAATGTCAGCGTTATCAGAAATCTTCATCGCAAGGAGAAGACGGCTATTGTGACTAACCCCGAGTGTTTCCAGATGGCAGATGCCGTAATTGGTCGCGAGGGTAACCATGGAATCACGTATTTGCTCATAGGTTAGATATACTGATCGCGCTACCGTACTCCTACTGTTTCTCAAGTACACATCACTTATGTTTTCCTGTAGCAACAATATCGTGTATCCCCTACCCTTCACAAGCGGGTACATCTGAGGTTCAATTTCCGCCACCACATGGTCTTCGGATACTTGATTTATTACAATGCCAAGGCGGTCTAATTCCTTGATCTGGTCACGGTGTGAAATGTCAATTCTCACCAGATCGAGTGTTTCTGAAAAATTAAGATTGAATGCCAAAACAATTAGTAATAATACACTCATAAAAACCCCTTTGTTCTGAGATACGGTGACTTGGTATTATTCTCCTTTTTTCCCGTTCACCTTGTCTATTTTAGTCATCTCTTTGATGAAGTCAAGGAAAACACGCCTTCGGCTGTAAAAGAATATGCAACGGAGAATGGGAGAAACGGTGAAACGGAGACCTTTAAAGACAAGGAGACCAGGAGACTTGGAGACAAGGAGAAATGGCACTGCCTCTCAATACTTCCTCT
>JAGMEL010000407.1 GCA_023128195.1 Caldifarciminota bacterium
ATTAATTCGACCCCTTTATTCTTGAGATCATTGATGCTCTTATGTATATCATCTGTCTCAATACAAATCAAAGTTTGTACAACATTCGGGTAATCTATACGTGCCGGTTTATCTACTTTATGCAGAAGAAGTCGACACCCTTGGTGGATTAAATCCACAGCTACTGGATGATAATAGTACTCTTTCGAAACTTCAAACCCTAAAGTTTGGCAATACCAGTCAATTGCCTTATCCAGATCGCTCACGCTGATTTGAATCATGCAAACATTTGGCATTTTTTCCTCCTTTTTGTTTTACACGAAAATTCCCAAAACCATTAATACCGTTCTGACAAACCTTGTTTTATTCGCCATTCAGGTGGTTCGCTTACGTCACTCCAATATTCATGTATTTCGCAAATCATGTTGTTCTTCATTTTAAAAAATGAAGTCGCATAAAAACTTATCGATTTATCTTTTGTTGCCACATTTACAACGGTAATTACAGTATCCTCTTTTGAAAATATTTTTTTTAAAGATATATACCATTTTCCTGGATATTTCTTTTGGGTAAGAATAAATTTATCTTTTCCCTTAAAAACTTCCCTGGTATTTGGCCACCTAACAACAACATCACATACCATTAATTTACCAGCAGCATCAAAATCTTCATCATTAAAAAATCCCCAGTACTTCTTAATGATTTCTTCATTTGAAACCATCCCTACCCCCTATTTTCAGTCTTTAGCAATATTATCGATGTCATTTTTCTTCTTCATCATATAAAAACCAGATATCAGAAACACAGGTATCTTCGTATTTACTACCTTTATAAACATCAACTATTTCCAATAGCATAATGTATTGAACATTTAATTTATCTTCTTCTATGCCTGAATCGTCTAATTCTTTTATATGATCTTTTACAAACATCTGCAAGGCAGACTTTTTAAATTGGTTTAGCTCTTTCCAGTTAAATGGAAATGCAATCTCTTGCGGCACCATTCTATCTTCTAATTGAATTATTGTATCCTGTTTAAATTTTATAGCGTCATAAAAAACGAAAATTTCTGACACATATCCTGGCTTGTTAATTCCGACAAATATAGAAATCTTAAACTCCTTCACTCTGTTATTTTTATAAAACAAATTCTTTGTCTTGGAATATCCATTGACTATGAATATAGTCTCTAGATTTTCTTCAAAGCCGATATATAAGGATTCACCTATTCCATCGCCAGAAACCCCTTCTGCCCAACATGTTGAACTGTCATGGTCAAAAAGATTATGAGCACCATACCGCCCGAATTCATAAGGTCCTGGGTCATCTAATTCTGAAGATGCAAGATGAAGATGAATAGCATCATAAATTGATAATTCCTGCCATTCTACTGCATATATATTAAATACAAGCAGTAAATTTAAAAATAGAATTAAAAAAATATTAATCTTACTTCTTTGTAACATATAAAGTCTCCTTTCTCCGTTTCTCCATTTCTCCGTTTCGCCGATTCTTTTAACAAAACCCGCACAGTACTTACTGCTCTCTATTGTTCCCATTATTTCCATTGCCCCCCTTCTTTCTTACTAAAAATAAGAATGTCTGTATCCCTACTTTGTTAATACAATTTTTATTGCTTCTGTTATTTTTTCTGTACTCAATCTGATGAAATAGACACCCTGGGGTAAATCAGTCATATCAAATGTTTTACGATACACACCGGCATTCTGGTTTTCATTAATAACTTCTTCAATTAGCCTTCCAACCACATCAAAAACTGAAATATTAACATTAGTTTTTTGTGACATATTATATTCGATATTACACTCTTTGTATATTGGGTTGGGGTAAACTACTAAGTGCACAATTTTTGAATTTGTGTACTGCATCTCTTCAATACCAAAAGTATCAGGTTCAAATCTCATAAGCCAAACACCTCCATTACCCGGACCAAAAGAAAGTGTATAGCCACACGCAATGTATCCAAGGTCTGTTGTTTGCTGAACTGAATTAAAATTATCGTATGAAGTACCACCAAACACCTTTGTCCAGAGTGCATTACCACTACTGTCTATCTTGATAATATAAGCATCGTCATTGTCTGCACCAAAGGAACGGGTTCCACCGACAATAATGTAGCCACTATCATCAGTTTCTTGTATCGAGTTACCCCAATCATCTTGTGTACCACCATATGTCTTTGTCCAGAGAGTATCACCATTTTCATCTGTCTTAACAACATAAACATCTATACCTCCAGCACCAAATGATGAAGTGTACCCAGTAATTATGTAACCACCATCTGCTGCCTGTAGACCTGAAAAACTAAACTCATCACCAGCTCCGCCATATGTTTTTGTCCAGAGTGTATCACCATTTGAATCGGTCTTTATTAGATAAGCATCATCACCACCAGCACCAAATGAATTCGTGGAACCAGCAATTATAAATCCGTTATCAGAGGTTTCTTGCACAGAAAAACCATGATCAAAATCAGCTCCGCCATAGGTTCTTTCCCATTGACTATTACCTGACGAATCTGTTTTAATAACATATACAGCAAAAACGCCTGTGCCAAACGTCGTTGTATATCCAGCAATAATATATCCTCCATCAACAGTCTGCTGAACTGACCGACCTTTTTCGTGACCACCACCGCCGAATCTTCGTGTCCAGAGCGTATCACCAAGAGGATCTGTTTTGATGAGATAGACCATGCCAGTCATACTAGTTGCATCAACCCCTCCGACAGCGATATATCCACTATCTGGCGTCTGTTGAACTGAAAAAGCATAGTCATATAGCGGCCCACCATATGTCTTTGTCCAGAGAGTATCACCATTTTCATCTGTTTTTATAAGGTACACATCATCCAACCCTGCGCCGAATGAGTACGTGAAACCAGCAATAATGTATCCACCATCAAATGTCTGCTGAACTGACTCACCATAATCGTAATCTGTTCCACCATATGTTTTTGTCCAGAGCGTATCAGGAACCTGAGCAAAAAGATGCGACACCCAAATGAGCATCACTCCAATAAGCGCGAACCTTTTATTTAACGCACACATTTTTACCTCCTTTTACAAATATCATATTATTCTGCCCTAACTAATTCTTTTTATTGCCGTTTTTTAAATTCGATTTGCAATGTTTGATAAATTCTTTTGCGCTTTTAATATATTTGTTTTGGGTCGGTTCATCTAACTCCTTAAATTGTCCTGGTTTGAGATTACCAATATCCAAACTGCCAACAACATTGATGTTCCTATTTTTTAACATTGTCTCTAAATCAGTCAAAGTTGTGCCAACCTTATTATAATACGTACAGAATAAAGCAACATTTTTTGCTTCTACATCTCTTGTGAAACGTGTTATCTTCGAGTGTGCCTTCTGAAAACTCGTTGGTGTGCCAATAACAATAAAATCTGCCCTTTTGCCAACAGCGAGCGCACGGCTGAAAAATTTCTTCTCCTTTTCCCTTTCTTCTTCTGTTCCCCTACCTTTTTTCGTAATGAGATTTAAAGGGATTGCTTTAGTTTGTAATGTCTTTGCCATTACCCCAGCAATAGTTTTGGTGTTTTTGGTTTTTGAAAAATAAATGACAATTGATTTCATGCTCTCCTCCAGTTTTTAAATGTACAAACCACTTAATCGAATCTAAAATTTTTCAATTGCCTCTTTTAATCGTTTACGCGTTTCAGCAGAATACCAGCACTTTAAAAAAAACTTCTCTTTCTCTTTTAGTTTTGTCAGAACCTGTGCTTCAACCATCTCTACTCGATTTCGTTTGATCATTGCAAAAGCATCTTGGGATAAGGCACCCAACAATTTTGCCCTCTCAATTGACTTCAATAGTAATTGATCTAAAGGCAATATCA
>JAGMEL010000408.1 GCA_023128195.1 Caldifarciminota bacterium
TTATCTAACATCGGAGCTAAATTCACAGTTTGTCCTTCAGCGGGACCTTCAGGCATTGGTTCTTCCAACAAGCGTGGTGGAAGGGTATCATCTGCTCGAGTAAAACCCTCTCGTACATTATAAACTCTCTCAAGATTATAGATTCTCTCACCAGATTTTCTAAAATCTGTAGCTGAATATTCATAACCCATAAGTTTTGAGATTAATGAAGCCCAATCGTCAGCGCTTAACACGATACCCATAAATTTACATCCTCCTATGCAATCGAAGACTGAGAATCCATTTTCGAGATCTATTAAAATTTTTGATTTTTCTGGGTCCTCTATAAGTGGATCACCTACGTCTGCGTCATCAACAAGCATAAAAGGCATAGATAAGAATGCGGGTCCTTCAATCCAAGCTGTTATATGGTCACCACCTCTGTTTGCAGTCGCATATGCTAATCCAGTTATTTTTGCAGCTCTACTGTCGTAACACGGAAGCTCAAGACCTTTCACGTGCATAGCAAACTTTTCTGAGCCTTTTCCTAGTTTTTCTGACACACTTCTCACTCCCTCAGCAAGAAGATCTCCAACACCTTCTCTTTTACCTATTTTCTCAACGAGTTGCACCATGACATCTGTATTACCGAATGAAAAATCTAAACCATCAGCTTGCTCTTTTGACAAAATCCCTTTTTGGTAACATTCCATAGCAAAACCGATTGTATTTCCGCAGGAAATCGTGTCAAGACCATATTCATTGCATAAGAAGTGAGCATACGTAATTGCTTCTAAATCACCGACTCCACACATTGTCCCAAGAGCTCCAATTGATTCATATTCAGGTCCTTCACCGAGACTCTTATATTTTCCTTCTTTAATTTCAGCAACTCGTCCACAAGCGACTGGACAGGCGAAACATGGTTTCCTATCTTTTAAGATAGTATCATTTAATGCAGTACCATTTATATTATCAATTTTTTCAAAAACACCTGTTTGCCAATTATTAGTGGGAAGCCCTCCTTTAACATTGACCAAATCGCTCATTACAGCGGTGCCATAAACCTCTAGTGTCATTTTTAATAAGCTTTGGTTTACCCAATCAAATCTTTGTTTGGCCTCAGCTTTAAATTCATCCGGTTTTGCCACCTCTATTTTAGCTTGTCCACGAGAAACAATCGCCTTTACTTTCTTCGATCCCATAACTGTTCCCATACCACATCTTCCAGCTGCTCTCCCATAGTATGGTTTGTCACAATCATTCATAACGGCAGCATATTTAACTAATTTCTCACCGCCAATACCTATACAAGCAACATTATGTTTGTCGCTGTGTTTTTCCTTTAAAATTCTGGTCGTTTCTGAGGTATTTTTTCCCCAAATATCAGCAGCATCTAAAAGCTCAGCTTTTCCTTCTTCAGTGAGGAGGTATACTGGTTTAGGTGATATCCCTTCAAAGATTATACCATCAAATCCAGATCTTTTAAGGTCTCTACCCCAAAAACCTGCTGAATTCGCTTGACCCCACCCATTCGTAAGTGGAGATTTAGCTACAACACTATATCTTCCGGTGCTAGGAGAGGGAGTACCAGTTAAAGGTCCAGTCATAAAAATTAATTTATTATCTGG
>JAGMEL010000409.1 GCA_023128195.1 Caldifarciminota bacterium
AATAGTGTGACCGAAAATCATTTCTTTCTGCCGTACCTTTTTTAGCGTATTATGATTAAGTCTCATATTTGGACATGTGCACTGGTAATCAAAATTCAGTTTTTGCAGACCAAAATCAGCACCTGTTGCAGCAATATTTTTCTTGAGTTCTGGTAGATTAATCTCTCGTTCTTCATAAATCTCATTACCGACTTTGATTAATTGTTCATCAAATATTTCTAAGAGACTCAAGTCACCATTTTCATTTGCTAATTGAAGCGTCTTGTTGCGTTGTCTTAAGATTTTTCTATATTCAATCAAATTGGCAAGATAAACAGGCGATATTTTTGCAATAACCCAATTCAGGAAAGCCCGTCTTTTTGCTGGTGAACCACGAATAATCCAGATATCTTCGATAGACAAAATCGTCATCCCTAACCAGCCAATAAAATCACTCAACCGCTGCACTTCATTTCCCTGCAGCATAAGTTTTTTTTTGTTATTGTCAAGATATATAAGTGCTTTTTTCCCATTTGTTTCAGCATTTACCCTTAAAAATTGGTCTTCAGAACGAATAAGACTCTTTTCTTCTTTTACTCTAAATGATGATGCAAAACCCACATAAAATATAGCTTCGAGCAGATTTGTTTTGCCCGCGCCATTTCTGCCAATAATAAAATTAAAATCATCACCAAACTCTAATTCTGCATCGACTAAGTTACGAAATCCTTGATAATTGATTTTTCTCAATGGCATTAAACCTCTTTCTCTCCTTATATTATATTCATTTTTCCAATCGAGTCAAGGAATTTTTGAGGAAATTAATGCCGGATTTGCCTGAAAAATAGTGAATAATCACCTAAAAATAAGGGTTTTGCATTAAAGGTGAAATTTCAAAAAATACCTTTGCTTGTCTATCCTTTGTAATAGCGAAACCTAATTTGGGAACAAATTGTAAATAGCCAAATCCTATTTTTGCCTCGAGTTTAAGCTCACATCCGGCAGAGTAATATAATTCGCCATTATATGTAACGCCATAGTCAAAAAAGATAGAACCGAATATGTCTTCAAAATAGATATTCGGATTCCATAAACCTTTCCTAAATCTTAGTAGAGAATGAGAATATTCGGTTCGCAATATTAATCCTTTTGGAGTTGTGATGGATTCATAACCCCGGATTCGAATACTGTTAGTATCCGGATTATGCAGGTCTGAAAAACCTGAACCCCAAAACCTAAGGCTGCCATTCATTAAAATCTGTTTAATGCCAATAGTCAAAAATTGAGCACTCCTGTTTATTCCTGATCCCCATGCCTGTCTTTCAAAAGGAAAAGAGATGTTGGCTAAAAATGTAGTAAATGGGTAAGAAAATGTAAGATTAAAACCAGATGAAATTTCCTTTCTCGTAAAATTCTCAAACGAACTTCCGTCAATAAATAATATAAAACGAGTCAATCCAGGTTTCAGTTTTGAGATAATTGGATAACAAAGTCCATAGTTGACTGAATTTTTATACTCATAAGATAGATTAAAATTTAACGGAGACAGGAACATCGATTGCCAGAACAAATTCAGAACAGGATTTTCTTCAATCGGGTCATACGCAAAGTATCCTGCATAAATGTTTTCATTCGTAGCATCACCACCGAGTATTATTCCACCAACATACCATTGTTTCAGGGTTTTGTCTTTTGGAAACACGAAAGGGATACGAACAGCAGGCAATAATGTTTTCACTACATCAGCATATCCGCCATGTCTTATACCGTATTTGTCTATATCAAAATTAGGTTTTATACTTGAAGGTAATTCCGGCAGTTCGTAATTTTCAGAAGAATATTCTTTTTTATATATATCATTACCGTCACTATTCAGCCCGATATAATAAAGAGCTTTGTCCGTCTCAACTACTGCACCGGAATTCGCAAAACCATTTGAAGTGAGCCGAAAGATATTTTTTTCTGTCAAATGTATTGAATAAATTGCATGTTTCCCATCATAGTTGGCAGTAAATAATAAGATATTGTCATCAGTTAAACATAGCTTACCTTCGGTTCCGGGTGTGAATAAAAGAGGCGTTAGCTCTTTGACCTCAAGGTCAAGTGTATAAAGGTCGGGATTCTCATACTCATTACTTGATAAAGCGACAATCCAATTCTTGTTTGACTCAAGTTCGTAAATTAAACAGTTAGTTTCCCGTACTTGTTCACGCTTGCCTTCAACATATCTCCACAACTCAGAACCAAATCTATGATTACGGTCTTTGCTATAGAGAATACTATTATCTGGTAATACACAAAAGGCGCGAATATCATCAGTAAATAGAATTTTATCCTCATTGGTAAGGAGATTTCTTCTATGTAAAACCGATGTTGCACCAAAGCTATTAAGCCACACGTTTGCCATTCCTCTTTTTATTTCTAATGTAGTATAAAAAAGGTTGTTATTATAGATTCTTAAAGGTGTGGTAATTGAACTGTTAAGTGTCATAATAGTATTTTCTTTTTCTGAGGACGGTTCTAATTCAACAACCTGGATAATACTTTTATGATAAAATGCATCTAATTTTACTGGTTGAGATCTAACAAAATATAATTTATTACCATCAGAGATTAGTGATGATATATACCACCCTTTTTCAGTAACCCTTTTGCCTTCCATTTTCCAATGTGCAAAACGATTTTCTTCAAATTGTTGCCATTCAGCAAAGAGTCCTGAAAAAGATTTGCCATAGACTTTTTTTGCGGCTATATCAAATCCTGTGCATGGGAAAATCACTGATAATGGTGACCAAAAATATGAGCCGTAGACATCAAAAAATTTGCGGAAGCTTTCTGTACCATACTGCCTGGATAAAAAATCAAAAAATTCACCACCGTACAGATAAATACCTCCATAAGGAAATACAAGAGGTGAGTTTGTGGCTTCAATAATTGAAGGAAATTTTTTATCATGAACCCGTGCTCCGATATAGCTGTCAAAAAAACCATCGTTTAATCTACCTTCATATGGAGAAATCCGGGATTCGCTGAATACAGTAATTCCTTCTATGATCCAACCGGGTGCATACATATTAGATTGAAATGGTGCGCCGAATAGACCGGTCAGAGTTTTTGAAAATCCTTTTGTTTTTGTAAGGTGGGCAATATGGGTATATTCGTGGACTGAAACCGTTCTATACCAATTCTCAATTCCCTCTAAAGAAGAACCAAAACCAGGTGGATAAGTAAAGATATGAATGTTATACAAGAAGGGGTCAGCAAATCCATTGCTCATCGTACCCAAATCTTCAATCACCACCGGTATATTACGGGTATTGTTTCCTGTAAGGTCGATAACCCCTTGTCTGTAATATTCAAGATTCTGTAGTGTCTGAATCGCCTCCCAGTAGTATTCTGAATTATAAATTATTGTAAAATTATCAGTCTTGAGCGTTTTCCAGTCAAACCAGTTGAAAAGGAAAAAAGCAAATACAAACTCCATAATAAATTATAACTATTACTATATCAATTTCAAGGGAAGACAATAATTATCAATTTTCAGTGGAATTAACAGACAAAATAGATATTAGATTTCAGATAGGGAATATTGAGATGCAAGATGTAAGAAGTAAGATGCAAGATTTCACTTTGAAAATCTATGATGTTTCGGGCAAAGTAATTAGATCTTTTAATCTGGCTTCTAACTTCTTGCTTCTACTATCTCAAGGGTACTTCACTATTTTCTTCTAAACTGATGAGCCGGGATACGGATTATATCCCGGTATTTTGAAATCGTCCTTCTTGAGATGATAATTCCTTGACGGCTCAGTTTTTTGGCAATCTGTGTATCGGATAAGGGTGATGATTTATCCTCGTTTTCAACAATTCCTTTTATTTTATCAAAAATAATACGTTTATCAGT
>JAGMEL010000041.1 GCA_023128195.1 Caldifarciminota bacterium
AGAGAAAGAAAACTGGGGCTGGGTACTGCGTATGTATTAGGTTTTGATTATGGTCTTAAAAATGGTTATGATTTTGCTTTTGAAATGGACGCTGATTTTTCTCATAACCCGGATGAACTTCCAAAATTTATTGAATTGTTAGATGAATACGAGCTTATTATCGGTTCCCGATATATACAGGGTATAAGTGTTGTTAATTGGCCAATGATGCGTTTATTGTTGTCGTATTCTGCCTGTATATTTGCTCGTATCGTTACTGGGATTCCGGTAAGGGATTTAACAAGTGGATTCAAATGTTATTCAAGAAAGGCACTTGAGTCTGTTGACTGGAAAAGTTTTAATGTAGACGGTTATGGTTTTCAAATTAAGAGTGTTTTTTCTGTATATAAGGCAGGATTAAAAATTAAGGAAATTCCCATCATTTTTGTCGAAAGACGTGCAGGTGAATCTAAGATGTCCAAAGGTATTATATGGGAGGCATTCTGGTTAGTCTGGAGATTGAGACTAACTTCGTTATTTGCGAAAAAGTGCAACTAAATATTGTTATCATTAACTATAATTCAAAGGGGCACCTGAAAAATTGTCTGGAGTCTATTTGTCGAAATAACGGTTTAGCAGATAAAGTTAGGATAATTGTTTATGATAATGGATCCACAGATAACAGTTTAGCTTACGCCAGAAGGGTTTATCCTAAGGTACAATATATGGGTAATCACACAAATCTTGGTTTTGCCCGGGCAGTAAACAATGTAATAGGGAATACAAAAAGTGAGTATATTTTATTATTGAATCCAGATGTAGTAATGTTTCCAATGACCATTAATTTAATGCTCGATTTTATGGCAGAAAACCCTAATTGTGGCATACTGGGTGGTGAAATACTTAATCCCGAAGGATTCCACCAGCCCACGTGCCGTCGTTTCCCAAATTACTTTAATGTTCCTTTTGGCCGGCGGTCATTAATAAGACGCATATTCCCGGGGAATTACTTTTCGAGTAAATATCTATATCTTGATTTCGATTACACGAAACCCCAAAAAGTGGATTTTGTTGAGGGTTCATTGCTGATGATAAGAAGAAGGGCATTAGAACAAGTTGGTCTGTTTGATGAGGGTTTCTTTTTGTATCTTGAAGATGCTGATATATGTTACAGGATGAAGAATAGTGGTTGGGACACATGGTGGTTGCCAAAAACGTATGCAATACATTATCGTGGTGAAAATTTTCGAAAGGATAATATACATCCTGCAATGCATCACTCCAAAGGATTTTATCGGTTTTTTCTTAAGCACTACCAACCATGTGTTGCAATACGGTTATTATTAAAACTGTTGCTGACTTTAAGATTAATCTATGTAATTTCCACAGAATCAATAAAGGAGGTGTTTTATGACACTAATTTTTCTCCTCGTAACTAATATATTAATAAACCCAGAGTATTATACGAATACTAATTACTTTTATGAAATAGTAGGTGAGGATTCAATTGTCTACGAGGCAACAAATGGTGGTTTGGTTGCCTATAATTATTTAAACGGTACTATTGATGTTTTAACTAGTACTGATGGATTACAGATGAATAAACAGAACTGTCTTGCTTTTGACAGTTCGGGATATATATGGGTCGGTAATGAATTGGGTCTTGCACTGGTCAGCCGCGATTTCAACGACATCCAGATATATCCAGTTGAATGCCTGGCTTGCACGAGAACTCAGGATATCACGTGCTCGAAAGATAGTATCTATGTTGGTGGTTCTACAGGTGGTTTATTATTTATCGACACAAAGGGAACACCGGCTGATTTTAGCGATGATGCAAGAATAAAAATAACTACGTTAGAAGGTTTACTGTCGAATAATGTACTGTCAATTGCATTAAACAGTGCATACGTGTGGGTTGGAACTGACAATGGTCTTACTCGTTTTACCAAGGATTTTAATCCTGATTCTACACAGCAATATACAATATCTCAGGGACTTTTGAGTAATCATATAAATAAAATTACTGTTATTGATACATCAGTCTATGTGGCAACTGATTCAGGACTGAATCTTTTCCAAGGTAATTATTTTGATACATTACTATCAGGCTATGAGATAAATGATATCTGTTTTGTAGGCGACACACTTGTTTTAGCCCTTGATCAAGTCTCCCAGATTGGTTTTTATTATGAAGGTAATCTGACAATTGCTCAAAATGGATTGCCCTACCGCTGTAAGGTTTTATCCTTGGCAAATATTAATAGTAATCTATTTTGTGGTCTTGGTAACCGTTATAATAAAGATCGTTATGGTGAGGGAATAGGTAGATATGATTTTGGAAATAATGTGTGGTCTATTACAAAAAATAAATGCCTGCCCTCAAATCACATCTCTGAAATAACTGCGAATGAATACGGTGTTTTTGTTGCTTGTGGAGCAAGGGCATCTGAATCAATAGGTCTTGGCTGGTTAAATAATAATGGCGCATGGATAAATTTTAGCAGTGATTCAATTCTTCCATCTAATCATATCCATCGCTGTGTTACTGCTCCGGATGGAAAGGTTTGGTTTGGTATTAATTATTTTGATGATGATACTTCTTCAGTAATGGTTTTTTCTTTTGACCCTCTAAACAATGAATGGAATTTTATTAGAAACAGACATAATGGTATGGAGGGCACAGAGGCTATCTGGGATATAGAATTTGATAATAACAATAATATGTATCTTACTCTTGCAGGTCCATCAGATAAATTGTGGGTAATTGATTCTGCATTAAATACAGTCTGTTTTTTGGGCGATAGGAGTACCGGGAAAGAGGCTGAGATCGCCATTGATTCTGCAGGTAAGGTCTGGAGTACAGTTACTGGTGCTGAAGGCGGTCTGATCATGATCGATACAAAAAATACCCTCTTTGATCGTAGTGATGATTATTTCCGTACTTATAGTGAATCTGACGGTCTGCTTTCGAAATATGCATTTGGCTGTACTGTAGATAAAGATAATAATTTATATGCTGCAAATGAAATTGGATTACTGATTCATAATGATACAGGTTTTTCAGGCATAACAGGTTTTTCAGAGGAAGAAGTTCTCGATGTTGAACTCGATTCAGAAGGAAGAGTTTGGATTATGACACGCGATGGCATCTACTATTATGACCCTGAATTCAATGTTACGAGCGGTTGGAGATATAGCGAAATTAACGTCCACATTAGATTCGAAGAATTGGATGAGATTATTCAGGTTCAGGGATTTGAATTTGATCCTTTCCGAAGATGCTTTTGGATTGGAGGTGAGACCGGTTTATTAAAACTCGCAGTTCAAATCGATACACTTTCTGAGTTAGATAGTATTTTAATCTATCCTAATCCAGTGCTTGGTAATAACATTGTAAGGATTAAAAATATTCCAGTAGATTCAAGAGTGGATATTTATGCAATTTCAGGTAGATTAATTGTTGAGAATCTTTTACCTGATGCAGTATTTGGAGAGGTTGTTTGGCAAATACCTGAAGATATTGGAAGCGGCATGTACTTTGCCCTTGTTAAATCTGACTATGGCAAAAGAGTTTGCAAATTCGCTATTGTCAGATGATTTTTTACTTTCTCTGCACTATGCCCTTAGCGCTTTGCCCATAAGATGCACGAATACAGTGTCACAAAATCACTGGTTGACCTTTGCAATCAAGAAGCAGAGAAGAATAAATTTGCCAAGATATATAAAATTAATCTGAAGATTGGAAAATTTACCGGATTTTCGTCAGATTCAATTAACTTTTATTTTGGCTATTTAAAACCGAACACCAAATGTAGTGATGCCGAGATAATATTTGAAGAGATACCAATACGTATTAGATGTAAGAATTGTGATAAGGAGAATATTATTGATGAACCAATATTAATGTGTCCGAATTGTGGTAAAACTGATATTGAGTTAATATCTGGCAGAGAATTTTACGTGGAATCGATTGAAGGAGAATGATATAAGAATGCAGATTTTAGATTGTAGATGTAAGATTTTAGATTAAAAGAAAGGAAAATATGAGGAAAATTAACATACTTAAACCAATATTAGTTTCAAACAAACAGAGGGCAATAGAGAATAGGAAGAAGTTTGATAGTATGAACAGTTTAGTAATAAACATTATCGCATCACCCGGTGCTGGCAAAACAAGTTTTATTTATCGGGTTGTTGAACATTTTAAAAGAAATTACCGGGTTTTAATAATCGAAGGTGATATAAGAGGACAGGTTGATAGTGAATGTCTTTTAAAATTGAAGGTTGATGTTATACAGATTAATACACTTACTGAATGCCACCTGGATGCCTTTATGATAGCCCAGGTATTGCCCAAGATAAAGAAGAAGTATGATCTCGTCCTCGTTGAGAATGTTGGTAATCTTGTGTGCCCGGCGGAGTTTGAAATAGGTGAAGATTATAAACTCGCTATTCTCTCAACTCCTGAAGGGGACGATAAGCCCTTGAAATATCCATTATTATTTCACCTGTCAAAGGTCGTGGTTATAAATAAATGTGATCTTTTACCCTATGTTGATTTCAGTTTGAAAAAAGCAAAAGCCGGGTTTAAAAAAGAGAATCCAAAGATTAAGATTTTTGATGTTTCCGCAAAGACCGGCAAGGGTTTTGAAAAGGTTTATAGATTTTTAGAGCGTGAGTTAAAGGTAAAAAAGAAAGGTTTTAGAAGATAGATTTTATTCCTTATTCGTTATATGATACGAAAAAAAAGAATAACCGTTAAGGGTATTGTTCAAGGTGTAGGGTTCAGACCTTTCGTATATCGGCTGGCAAATGATTTAGACCTTAAGGGATTTGTTCGTAACACGACAGACGGGGTTGATATTGAGGTTGAAGGTATAACAAGTAGTATTACTCAATTTATTAAAAGATTACAAGAGGAAAATCCAAAAGCCGCAAGGATTGATAATTTATTGACTAAGGAATTGGTACCTAATGGCTATAACCGATTTGTTATAAAAGAGAGTAAAATATTAAAGGGATTTACCCAAATTTCTCCTGATATTGCTACATGTGAGGATTGCCTGAATGAATTATACAATTCACATGACCGACGTTACGAGTTTCCATTTATAAACTGTACGAATTGCGGGCCAAGGTATTCTATCATTTTTGAGACGCCCTATGACAGAAAGAGAACATCAATGAATAAATTTAAAATGTGTTCTGATTGTGAAAAGGAATTTTATGAAGTAACAGATAGAAGGTTTCATGCCCAGCCAGATTGTTGCGCAGTTTGTGGCCCGAGGTTCGCGCTTTATTCAATAAATGGGAGTGAGGTGAAGACCAATAACCCTATCTCAAAGGCAGCCGAATTCTTAAAGAGGGGGAGAATAATTGCTATTAAAGGAATTGGTGGTTTTCATATTGTCGGTGATGCAACAAATTGTAAGGTTATCAAAAGATTGAGGAGGCTCAAAAATCGACCAACAAAACCGTTTGCAATAATGGCGCGAAGCAGAGATTTGATGAAGATTGTCAATTTGACCGATGATGAAAATAAAATCATAGATTCTCCTGTTGCGCCAATTATGCTTCTTACAAAAAGACGAAAAATAATTTGTGAGGAGGTGGCACCAAATAATCCTTATCTTGGTGTAATGCTACCATATGCGCCAGTTCATCATCTCTTACTTGAAAAGATTCCTTATCTTATTATGACCAGCGCTAATATTCAGGATGAACCAATAGTCGCAGATGGAACTGGTGTTGTAGAGAAGCTGAATAATATTGTTTCTTTATATCTTACTCACGACAGAAGGATTGAAAACAGGTGCGACGATTCTATTGGTTTTTATTTATCAAAGAAAGGATTTTCAATAATAAGACGTTCAAGGGGCTATGTACCTGTGCCGATAGATTTACCTTTTTCAGTTAAACCAACCCTTGCTGTTGGGCCTTATCTAAAGAATACATTTACTCTTGCAAGCCAGCAAGAAGCATATGTCTCCCCACATATTGGAGATCTGGATAATTTAGAGACTATGGATTTTTTTAATGAGATGGTTGATAAATATAAACGATGGTTCAGGATAGAGCCGGAATTGATTGTTCATGATCTGCATCCTGATTATCTTTCAACAAAAATAGCCTTTGAGTTTGTTGAACGTTCAACGTTTAACCTTAAACGAGTTGGGGTTCAACATCATATCGCACATATCGTTTCATGCCTCGGTGAAAATAAGGTTGTGGATAAGGCAATCGGTATTGCCTTTGATGGTACAGGATTTGGACTTGATGGTAAGATCTGGGGCGGTGAGTTCTTTGTTGGTGATTTGAGTGCTCAAAAGAGGGTAGGGCATTTAGATTATCTACCCCTGCCTGGTGGTGAGGCAAGTATTAAGAAGCCGTACCGAATCGCAATCGCATATTTGTATAAACTCTTTGGTGAAGATGTGGTGACCTTAACTTTTCGTAAAAGGGCACCGATTAAGGTGCGTTCCAAAGAAGTAACCACTATCATCAATATGATTAAGCAGAATCGTAATGTAGTATATACATCAAGTATGGGACGGCTTTTTGATTGTGTTGCCTCGATGCTCGGTCTTGTTAAAGAGATAACTTACGAAGCAGAGGCGGCAATTAATTTAGAATATATTGCTGCCAAAAGAATCCGACAGGTTTATCCATATAGGATCAAGGACGGAGAACCGTTGACTGTCGAGTTGAATGATATCCTTGCAGGTGTTATAATGGATTTGCAGAGGCGAATTTCTCCAGGGATAATATCGGCGAAATTCCACAACACCATTGTTCATTTTTCACTTGAAATATCGAAAAAATTGAGTAGAATTTATAATATGAAGAAGGTCTGTTTTTCAGGAGGAGTTTTTCAAAACCGATATCTACTGAATTTAATGATTGATAAATTTGGGGATGCTGGTTATGAAGTTTATGTGCATCATCAGTTACCGACTAATGACGGCTGCATCTCATATGGGCAGACAATATTTGGCAATGCCAAAAATAGGCAGTAGGAAGTGATAATAATTTCAAATTGCAAATGTCATTGGAACTTGGTGCTTGGGACTTGCCTGCCCCGTGAAATGCGAAGCATATTTCACTGGGGTTCTTGGAACTTGTCCCGATTTATCATATTAATTCTTTATATAAGAAAATCGCGGATCCCGCAGAGCGGGAGAATTTAGGCTATGTGTTTAGCTATAATTGGTAGAATTGAAAAAATCGAAGGTGATATGGCAATTGCCGAAATAATGGCAGTACGCCGTAAAATCTCAATAGTACTGGTTCCAGAAATCAAAGTGGGCGATTATGTTATGATACATGCAGGTTTTGCTATTAACCCAATTGATGAAGAGGCAGCAAAAGAAACTGAAGAAATTTTAAAAGAAGTATTGCAGTATTCTGAATAGCTGCAGACCACATCTTAGAATAAAGGAGGTTTAGTATTTTATTACTTCTTGTGGTACTTATTGGTCGTGATTTTCCAATCAGTACTGCTTATGAAGCGCAGTATTATCCCGTTGTTATATTTGCCAATGATCAGTATTATGTTTTCTGGGAGGACTATCGTTTGTACTATTCAGACAAATCGATATATGCAGCTCGGGTTACTACGGATGGTACAGTGATTGATCCTGATGGTAAATTAATCTTATCTGATAGAACAGTAATTGCCGATATTGCTTTTGATGGAGTTAATTTCCTCGTTGCAATACAGGATAGCTGTTGAAGTATGGCAGATATTTTTGGAGTGCGTGTCACTTCTGAATTAGATACATTGAATTCATTAATTATCTGTAATAGACCTGGTGGACAGACTGATCCTGCAATTGTATATAATGGCGAAAATTTCATTGTTGTTTGGGTTGATGCAATATTCTCCGGGATCGCTGTTGCAAGAGTGGCGCCTCAGGGTGTAGTTCTTGATACAGGAATTTATATTGGAGGCGGCAGTGGCTATGGTGAAGATTTGCCAGATATAAGTTGTGATTCCCAGCGCTCTTTTGTTGTCTGGTCGCAGGAGTTTTATGGTGTGTGTGGCAGGTTTATAAATAGTTCTGTGCAACCAGAGGATTCAGTAATAACTATTGATACTACATTGGCTACATCCAGTGCTCCTAAGGTTGAGTTTGATAATAATAATTATCTCGTTGTGTGGGCAGATTTTTGCTCAACCGGGACAGATCTAGACATCTTTGGGCAATTGGTTTCACCACAGGGTAGTATGATTGGTGGGAAAATAACAATTGCACAAGGGCCTGAGATTCAAAGTTACCCTGATATTGTTTTTGACGGTACAAACCATATTGTTGTCTGGCTTGAAGAATCGAGTAGTCTGTTTGGCCAGGTGATTGGAACTGATGGTCAACTTATTGGCACCAAATTCCGAATTTCAGACAATACCCCTTGTCTTCGTGATTATCCTGCTATTGGTGTTGGTATGGATAATTATCTTGTTGTCTGGGGTGAATATCATGATGATTATGATATTTATGGTAATGTAGACATTACAATTGGTGTTAAGGAAGAAGAGTATCCACTAATTGAGGGATTTTTTCCTTCAATTATTTCTGGTAACTTATTGATGCCAGGAGAAAGTAAATTTATTATTTATGATATAACAGGAAGGAGGGTTAAAGATAATAATCCTGGGCCCGGCGTATATTTTATAAAGGACGAGGATAGGATAGTGAAAAAAGTAGTCAAGGTTAGATAATACGACCCTGCCCTTTAAGAAAAGGGCTGGGTAAATCCTAATTTCAAAATCCGAAATACTAAACAATTTCTAAATTCAAAATTAAAATGTTCAAAATGTTTTGTTTTAAAAGAAAAGCAGATAGATTATAATATTTTGAATTTCGTATTTAGGTAATTTAAATTTGTTCACCCTGTGGAATAGGAGTAACCTTATTATGGAAAAAGAAAAATGAAGGCAATCATAGTTAGTGAAGATAGAATCTTTCAAGGAAGGCTGTATTCCACGGGGTAAAGAATTTAGATATTAGTATTTAGAGTTTGTATTATTAGCGGTAGTATCTCTCCTGCTTTGCCCAGAATCGAAACATCTACAATAGAACTTATTGGTGTGGGTTCAAGATTTATTTCGATAATTTTTGCTCTATTTTTCTTTGCCATCTCCGGGATTGCTGCAGCAGGCCACACTATACCAGAAGTGCCGCATATTATTGATGTATCTGCTGCACTTAAGAATTCTAAAGAGGCTTGCCAGATGTCCTGAGGAATCTGTTCTCCGAACCAGACGATATCAGGTCTTAATAGCCCCTCACAATCACATTTGGGTAAATTGTTTATTTCTTTTCCCGGCTCGATTTGATGATGGACAATTCTGCCGCAACTAAGACATCGCGCTCTGAATATATTACCATGAAGTTCTAAAACTTTTTTTGAACCTGCGCGCCGGTGTAGATTATCCACATTCTGAGTGAGTAACAGAAAATTATTGAATTTCTTTTCCAGTTCTGCTACTGCAAAATGTGCTGGATTCGGTTCGGCTTTTAAAATTATACCCTGGCGCCAGTGGTACCACTCCCAGACCAGTTCGGGATTTTTCTCAAAAGCCTCGGGTGTAGCAAGATCTGTTGCCGAGTAATTTTTCCATAAACCATCAGTACCGCGAAAAGTAGGGATTCCACTTTCTGCAGAAATACCAGCACCGGTTAATACAAAGAGTGATTTTGATGATTCGAGAATTTCGGCTGCTTTTTGTATCATAAAGTAAGTATATCAGGTTATCAGGTAATCAGGGTATCAGGGAATTTTTTAAAAACTGGTATTCTGATATCCTGATGACCTCCTGTATTTTAGAATTTATAATATAACCCTATCTTCCCGGGTCGTGTGTCGAAACCAAACCGCTCTTCTTCCGCGAATACTACAACGTCAATAATTGAGATGATTCTATTGATAATCGCAAAGCCAGGCATGAATGAAGCACGTCGAAGATTTTCCCGTGCAGATTTTCTTCTTCTCCAATAATCACTTTGGTTACTTAAAGTATCCCATTCCCATGCGTCAGAATCAAAATAGCTATGTTCCTGGATATATTCTTGTTGTCTCTGAGGGTCGTCCGGATATAACCAACTTGCATCCCTTTCCACCCCTAAATTATGGTCATCCGAAGAAAAATAGCTTTCCAGTGCATCGAAATATTCTGCATCTCGCTGTGCTGGGTTTGCACCAGCGTGGTCTATGGCAAATACCTTTGCAGATTGATCAATTTTGTGCCCAAAATAGTTGAACCCTAAATAGGTGAGCCAGATTGATCCTTCTATGACAAAAAACGAACGCGCCTTAGATTTTTCGCCTTGAATGAGTTCACCTAAACCAGGTATCATAGCAGATGCAAATATTGGGTTCATTGCCTGGAAAATAATCAGTGAAATGCCTAAAAACATAATACCTCCATTTAATAAATAAAAGGCTTAAGAGGGCTGAGAGAGGGCAGAAAAGGGCTATTAAAGACTAAAGAGAAGTGATTAGTTAATTCACTAATTAACCAATCACTAGTCAACCTATCCATGCCTTTTACTGCCATTTTGAGCCTTCTCCTGCCATCTTATTTCAATATTGCGAATTTTTTAAATTTGACTTCTCGTTGCGATCCGTTTTTTGCCTCAACTCGTAGGATATACACTCCATTTGACTGCCTTGTGAAATCGAATCCAATTTCATTATATTCGTTTGCTGTAGGATTATCGAGTTCTGCACCACCAATTTTATGGCCAACCATATCTAAGATTTCTATTGTTACTGTAGCCTCTTGATTTAGAAAAAATCTGACTATGCCATCTTTTTCGACGGGTGAAGGGTAAATATAGAATGAACCTAAAAGACCGTCAGCGATTTGTGGTTGAGCCAACTCGCCTTCATAATAACCCCAATTTTTTGGAGAATTCATATAGCCGCTCCACGATACATCTGTTCCCGGGAAATCCCATATATATAGAATACCCGAGTTACTGCCACAGGCGAGTTCCATATCACCATCTGAATCAAGATCAAATATAACACCAGGTGACGTGAAGCCTCCTTCACCAAAGAGTGGCGAAAATGCGAATTCCTTATTGCGATCATTTATGATCTTTAACTGTCCATACCCGATTGAATCTGAGATTCCAAGACCGAATACCAACTCCTCTTTGCCGTCATTATTTAAATCAGCAGCAAGTATCGGATAGTATATATTGGCATCAGCATACCAAGGGAAGTTATTTCCTGGTGTACCGTTGCGATTTGTGACAAACAGTGTTTTGCTACTGTTCGGCATGATGATTTCGAGATATCCATCATTATCAATATCAGCAAGTGCTGGTGTTACATAGAACGTAGTATCGATTAAAATATCAAACCATTGCTCTAATGTGTCCGCGCCATATATATATATCGTACCGTAACCATTTATTGTTACTGCTTCAGGATTTCCATCGCGGTCTATATCACCGACAACTGGTGAGGCAAAGGTAAGCATATTATGTTTTGAATCATCAAACTCTTTTATTATGCTATCTTTATCAATGAGCCAAAATCTGCCATCTGAGCCCAGAACCCCTATCTGTCTTTCATCTTTTTTGAAAACACAAGGTGTGGAGAGCAGCCAGGTATTTAAATGAATAGGGAAGTTTTCTATATTTGAGCCTGAGGAGTTGAGGCAATAAAGATTATAATCCTTACTGCCAAAGATGATTTCATCAATGGAGTCACCATTAATATCAAATAAAAGTGGTGCTCCAAGGATTTCGTCTCCAGCAGTAAATGAAAAACCCGGCATCGTGTCAAGAGTTTGACCATCAAGACAGATCAGCTCAAAGCCTTTGGCAAAGAGTATATCATCAGCCCCATCACCATTTACATCACCAACTGCAAGAAACGTTGTAATTTCATGAGGAGAATAATAGCTGTCATAAAGACTGCCGTCATTATTGTATGCATAGATACGACCACTTTTTGTAGCAGCAATGATTTCTTTGTTACCATCATTATTAAGGTCACCATAACTCACTGAGTAGATAGTGTGACCATGTATCGTCGTAACTGGAAAGCCTTCTTGAAAAATATCAAAATCCACAGAAATATCCATAAGTGTATCAAGATATGAAAGGATCTCGATATTAATCAAAGATTTTCCATAATAAGAATCAGAATTGGGATTGGTAAAAGGTCCAAAATGATGGTTTGCCTTATTGCTGTCGTCAACAAAAAACGGGTCATAGCGAGAACCAAAATATTCCAGGTTATCGCCATACCACCAGGCATCAAAATGTTGAATACCATCTGCTTCTTCCAAATCAACACCTTTATGACTCGGATCAATTTGCACTATATTATACCCTGAATCGTACCAGACACTCAGGACTTCATCATCAATGTGCCAGATCAAAATACCGCTGCCCGGTAAGAAGAAATCATACTCACCATAATCAACATAGATTGGTACTCCATCTTCAACATCAATAATAATAGTATCTTTTTGTCTTATATCCTGCTGCCGGTTTTCAATGAGAAAAAATTCAGTTTCAGAGATCGGGACTTTTATCATGGTCTGATTTGCTACTCCGTATTGCAGTGTATCAATCTCTGAGGCGCGGATTGTTAAAAGGGTTTCAGGATTTGTTATAACCAGAGGATTAACCCAACCCAGTGTATATCTTGACCAGGCACTGAGGTTTGCGGGAATAGCACCTTCAGGCACGCCTGCAGCAGGGTCACCAACCCAACCGCCAGTACACATCAAGTCCCAGGCACCAACACCATTAGACCAACCAGTGACATCGTATAAATCTGGTAAACCAATCGTGTGACCGAATTCGTGCACAACAGTTCCTATATTACCAACCATATATTCATCTACCCTTGCCATTTCAGAATTTATCCCAGCACCCCAGATTGTATCTGTTCCGGCATTAGCAAGAATATAAGGAACACCCAGATAATATTCAAGTGCTCCTGAAGGGATCGTTGCCGAAGGTATGTCCCGAAAGCGGAAGAAATTGAGACTTGTTTGCATAAGTGTTCCTGCATGAAAAATGACGACATCGTCGTAGTCAGAAAAATCTATAGTTTCATCCATATCTGCTGCAGCAATGGCATCAACGAGTATGCGCACCAGTCCCATCTCCATTGCGTAGGTGTTATAATATACAAAGCCAGTACTTGCGTCATAATGGTCAAACCCACTATAAAAACCCATTTCATGGGGCAATTGATAAGATTCGGTCTCCTCGTCAGGTTTTACTGTCCAGGTAACCTCAAGATTACCAAATGAATTACATTTATAATAATTATTCAAGAACTGCATCTGGCGTTCAAAATATATTTTTGTATGGGGCGGGTCATAGAAAAGACCACTATCCGGTGTGTTAAAGGCAACCGTATCCATCTTACCATTGCCCGTAGTAAAGGAGTCTTCATCTTCGACAAATTCTACTCTTAGAACAAGAACATTCTTTACAGCTCTTCCTTTTGTTGGCCGTGGCATCTCGAATGTTCTGAATAGCTTGACCGGTTGGTATCGTTGAACCGGCATACTTTGTACTATACCACTTTCACCCACTAAATTCAATGTAAGGTTTACAGTGGGTGGCTCCTGCGGTATATGTACCATACTGTTTCTTACGATTGTTAAGCGCTCACCAAACATAAAAACAGCGAACCCAATTAAGGCAAAGATTTTAATCAACTTAACCTCCATCTTTGGTATATGATTTAATGGTTTATACCCTAATTCAGTAATGAATACAAATTATTGTCAATACAGATGGATTAGAAAGAATACGAAAAAGAAAACTTGCGATTTGTTGTTGGAAAATCGTATATTGACTGATCAATTCCTACATCAATGGAAAACCCACCGGCTTTTATACCACCACCAAAGGTGAACCCCTGTCT
>JAGMEL010000410.1 GCA_023128195.1 Caldifarciminota bacterium
GGATTAACACTGAGCTGTTTTGCAAATTCTGTCATGGTAATGGGTTTCAAATAATTATATCCCTTTTCAAAAAATTCATGCTGGTATTCTAAGATGCTATTGATTATACGATTCAAGGTCTTTCTTCGTTGTTCTATCGCCATGATTAAATTTCGTGCCGACTGTATCTTCTTTCTTACAAAATTCAGCTCTTCCTTTGGTACATTTCTGCGGTTTTTCATTATTTCAAGATATTGCTTGCGAATTCGTATACGCAGTGGGGATTCTTGATTAAGGTTAGCGCAGAGTGTATTATCGCGCCAGCGGATAATGAAGTCTGGATTTACGTAACGTAAAGGTGTGCTTGAATATCGCCACCCTGGCTTAGGATCCAGTTTCATAATGTGCTCTTTCGCCTTTGCAAATCCCTTTTCATCAATATTTAATTTATTTATTATATCCTTAGGATTTATACTTTTTAGATCTTTTAAGTAATCCCTGACCAGGATGTATTCAATTGAATCTTCTCCATATCCTGAATGTTTTAGTTGTATTAATAGAGGTTCTTTTACATCACGCCAGGCGCAGCCGACCGGTTCAAAAAGTTGAATTTTTTGTATTACATTAATGACATTACTAATATCGTATTCATCTCCGGCAATTTCTTCAGGTATCGTAGCAAGGTATCCATCGTCCTCAATATTTGATATAACAAGTTCTGCAATTTCTAAATTTTGATCGTCAAACGCAACTTTTGCCTGCTTTATAAGTATGTCGTATAGTTTATCACCTGATGCCGGTACATTATCCATTGGGTCAAACTGTGGGTCTTTTGCTCCAAAATTAATATAGGTATCTTCGGAAAAAAGTTCGAGGAAATTTAATTCATTAATTTCTTTTTGCTTATCCTTTTCTGTTTCAGTTTCACTTTCTTCAGTATCACCTGAAGGTTCCTGGGCTATTTCTTCGAGCAGTGGGTTTGCTTCCATTTCCTGACGTAGATAAGTCTCTATTTCTAAATTGGGTAATTCAATAAGCTTTAGATAATACACTAATGTTGGCAATAAATAATGTTTGAGTTCGGGTCGATATTGAAGTTCGCGTTTTCCTGTGTTCATCTTATTTTCCTCTAGATAATTATAATGAGAAAGGGTAAGATGTCAAGGTGCCGATTTTAGAAGAGAGCTCTGAAAAAATATTCATCGTTCTCCTGATATCTATTACTTTAATCACTGTAATCAGAGATTTCTGGCTTATTCAGAAATCTCTAGAACTGAAATCGACACGGGCGGTGATTCCAGTTTAATATTATTCTGGGTTAACCCCCGAGCCACGATTTGGTGATTACCCGGAGATAACTGCCAGGTAATTGTATAGGGGAATGCTACAGAACCTATTAATTCGTCGTCAATAAACCACCTAATCTCTTTGAGCTGATACGAATATTGAATTTGCAACTTTAGTATTTGATATTCTTTTCTTAAAACCGGATCAATTTTAAATATGTCACCATCATCAGGAAAAAAGATGACAAAATCACTTTTGTTTTGCGAATTCGGTTTAATGAATTCTCCTGAATTCAAATTACCTGATAAAGGTTCTTCTTGCGTGTGATATTGACATTCTGTTTTTGGTTCTGTGCCAGCAACAAATATTTCATCTATTGTGTTATCACAATATTTATTTGCAGACTCACCAGACGTAGTACAAATTTCGCGGTGTACAATTTTATCTGGTTGT
>JAGMEL010000411.1 GCA_023128195.1 Caldifarciminota bacterium
ATCATGAGGCGTGGTTTAAAAAGGTGAAAAAAAGAACACAACAAATCAGCGGTGTGCAAGGTGCTATTTTATACTACGAAAAGTGTGATTTTGGCGAAATCGTTGTTGGGGATACTGGCAAAAATGTATATGAAAAGGATTTTGCAATAATCATTGATTTAGGGGGTGATGACGTGTATCAATTTGACATGCAAAAGGGAAAGATCCATCTCCTTATAGATAAATCCGGCGATGATCTATATAAAGGCGATAATTATTCAATTGCCTGCGGTAATTTTGGCGTTTCAATTTTAATGGATGAAAAAGGCGACGACACATATTCGGCAAAAAATTACTCAATCGGCTGTGGTGTTTTTGGCGTAGGTATTTTAATAGACCGGCAAGGTAATGACAGATATTCTGGTGATACATTTACTGAAGGTGCGGGTGGTTTTGGTATCGGTATTTTAAGGGACGAGGCAGGCAATGATATTTATGAGGGTGCATTATATGCCCAGGGTTTTGCCTCAACCTATGGTATTGGTATTCTCGGCGACCGGGCTGGGAATGATATATATTTAATATTGGAAAAGTACACTGACGAAATAAGATATCTTGATCACTATCTTTCAATGTCACAGGGGTTTGCTATTGGATTCAGGCCCGGCCTTTCTGCGGGTGTGGGAATCATCCTTGAACAAAGTGGTAATGACTATTATCTCGGCGATATTTTTGCACAGGGTTCAAGTTATTGGTATGGCATTGGCGCAATTGTTGATGATAAAGGTAATGATAACTACGTTGCATATCAATATGCACAGGGATCAGGAACCCACATTACTATTGGAGTATTAATAGATAAACAGGGAAATGATAATTATGTAGCAAAGGGCGTTTCTCAAGGATGCGGACATGACCTTTCGTTTGGTCTATTATACGATATCAAAGGGGACGATTCCTATGTGGCATTTGATCTCAGCCAGGGAGCTGGTAATGCCAATGGTATTGGTTTTCTAATCGACGAATCAGGTAATGATGCCTACTCAGTGAAACGGATACACAATACCCAGGGATATGGAAATTTCCGAAGAGAATACGGTAGTATTGGAGTACTGCTGGATATAAAAGGTGAGGATTTCTATTGTTCGGGTACAGATAGAACATTGTGGAAAAAGGGGGAATATGGTATTGGGATTGATTGGGAGTAACACAGATTACACAGATAATCCGCCTGAGGCGGGCACAGATTAACACAGATGGCTAGTATGATTTTATTGTTATTTGCATTAAGTCAGGATATTGATTTTGAGGATCTTTATAATAAAGCAACAACATTGCTTGTGCAATTTCAGGCTGAAAAAGATTCTGCATTCGATATGCTTGTTGTCTTGGGTCAGGATACACTGACTGCGGATACAACAATAGATTTTCTCGTTTCAAACTTTGACACAAAGTCTTCAGTAGAGCGGCATAGAATAAAGGATATCTTCAAGAAGATCGGTACACCGGCGATAAATGGTATTGTAAAAAAAATTGATTACCGTGGTGAGGATGAGGAATCCCGCAGTCTTAAACAATCATTATGGGTGCTTGGTGAAATTGGCGGTGATGAAATAGTTGAGCCGGTTGCTCGTTTTATCAAGGATGAACAGTGGCAGATTAGATCAGGTGCATATACTGCTCTGGGAAAATCAGAATCCAAAAATGCATTGTCTTATATTATCCAAGGCATTGATGATTCCATTTCACTTGTAAGGAAATCTGCATATTATGGATTGAGTCGCGTTGCAACAGAACATGAAATACCGCATCTGATCTACGGACTTGATGATGAATTTTATGGGGTTCGATATGCTGCAGTCGCAGGTTTATTAAAGATCGGTGAAAAAGCATTCAATCCCCTGATCGAAAAGATTGGCGAAAATTCATTAAAAGATTATTTCATTTTTAAAACTCTAGCACAACTTAATATCGATGTAGATAAAAAGAAAAAAATAATAAAGTATCTTGCAGAAAAAGAAACACCAATCCGCCTTTTAATCTATGATGGGTTTGAGGGAAAATTTATCTCAAAGTCGTTCATAAAACTAGAACATAATGGATTATTAAAAAACTACATTATTAAAAAAATTTCTGATTATCAGTAATCAACAAAAAAACCTCTTGACATTACAGTATATATATATATTATTTTTTGTGGCGAAATGGTTAAAAATAAAACGTATGAGTGCTTTTACTTCTATTCCGTACGCGGGCAATTCGGTTTGGGTGATATTAGGAGCAAATGAATTATCCGATGCTGAAATGAAAAGGCTTGCTTCAACCCTTGATCCTGGGGCTGATGTTGCTTTTGTTCTTGCTGATAATACCAGTGAAGCTGATATTTGCTTAAAATTTTATAACGGATCCAGCGAGATAAACTTCTCTGGTCATGCTGCAGTGGCATCTTATTATGCCCTGAGTGATGAGAAAATGTTACATTTTAAAGAACCGGAAACAGAGATTAGACAAAGGACAAAAGTAGGCATTCAAGTAGTTAGACTTAGAACTCAAGAGAATAAAGTAAACAGGGTAACTATGTCATTGTCAAAGCCTAACTTTATGGAGATCGATATAAATCCTCTTCATGTGGCAAGATTTTTAGGCCTTACAGTCAAAGAAATATCGGGGTCAGGTTTGCCTTTGGAAGTAATATCTACGGGATTTTTCGATCTTATTGTGCCTTTAAAATCTATAAACGATATCAGAAATATAAATCCAAATTTTTCCTTGATGGACAGTTTCTGTACCAGATTGGGAATACAGGGGGTAGTAGCTTTTTGCCGCGAAGTTTTTGATACAGCAGACATTGCATTTATGAGGCATTTTGCTCCTGCCTTGGGGATAAATGAGGAACCATTATCAGCAGCTGCTGCAGGAAGTCTGGGCTGCTATTTTTTAAGACATCAACTCGCCAAAACAACCGATAATTTTATAAGGATGATTATTGAGCAGGGAGATCTGCAACATAAGAGTGCAAGGGTCTATGTTCATATTGAATCTACGCGTGA
>JAGMEL010000412.1 GCA_023128195.1 Caldifarciminota bacterium
ATCCTCACGCCGTAAATTTAAAGTATCGCACCAAAAAAATGTAGTTGCCCGATTCATCGATTTCTGGTCTTTTTCAGAAATCTCGTCTTGACTGATAAAAAGATTTGATTATACTAAACCCCATGTTAAGAGGTTTTTCCGGTGGGGTACATCCTCCTGAAAATAAATTTACAGAGACACGTGCAATCAAGGTGATGCCGTCTCCTAAAAGGGTGTATATCCATTTTTCACAACATACAGGTAAACCTGCCCGGCCTCTTGTAGAAAAAGGCGATGTTGTCAAAATTGGTACAAAGATTGGTGAAGGGGATGGATTTATTTCAGCCTCTGTTCATGCGAGCATCTCAGGTAAAGTAGTAGCCCTTGAATCCTGTCCACATCCAGTTCTTGGTTCTTCTCTTTGTTGTGTAATAGAATCGACCAATGGTGAAGAATGGGAAGATACTATCGAAGAAAAAGATGATTATGAGAATATGTCAAAAAAAGAATTGTTGGAGATTATAAAAGAGTCAGGCATAGTAGGTCTTGGTGGTGCTGCTTTTCCAACACATGTGAAATTATCTCCTCCTTCAGACAAACCTATAGACACTTTGATCATCAATGGCTGTGAATGTGAACCAATGCTTACAGCCGACCATCGGTTAATGCTTGAACATTCAGGAGAGGTCATTGAAGGATCAAAGATATTCCGCAAAATATTGAATGCGGAAAATCTCATTTTTGGTATAGAAGATAATAAAAAAGATGCCGCAAAGAAACTGAAAAAACAGGGTGTTAATGTGGAATTATTAAAAACAAAATATCCCCAGGGTGCAGAAAAGCAGTTGATTAAGGCTTTAATAGTCCGTGAAGTTCCCCGGGGCGGCCTGCCCATGGATGTTGGTTGTGTCGTGCAGAATGTGGGCACATGTTATGCAGCATATCAAGCAGTTAAACACGGAAAACCTTTGATCGATCGAATTGTGACGGTAACTGGTACTGCTGTGAAAAGGCCGAAGAATTTATTAGTAAAGATCGGTTCTCCGGCAATAGATGTAGTAAATTTTTGTGGGGGGTATGTTAAACAACCAAAGCAGATAATTTTTGGGGGACCCATGATGGGTATTGCTCAGTACTCAGAAAATGTTCCGACTATAAAAGGGACATCCGGGATAATGGTCTGTAAAGATGCAGTAATCCCGGAACAAGGTCCGTGTGTGCGTTGCGCCAGTTGTGTTGATGTCTGTCCTATGGGGCTTATGCCCACTGAGATATACAAATTTGTGAATAATAAAAATTATAGCAAGGCAGAAGAATACGGGGTCCTCGATTGCATTGAATGTGGATGCTGCGCCTATTCCTGCCCGTCAAGAATCCCCCTTGTGCACTATCTCAAGTTTGGTAAAAGCGAGGTTTGGAGATTATCAAAGAAATGAGAGAATTATTAACCGTTTCTGCATCACCACATACCCGAGGTAAAATTGATATTTCCCTGGCAATGAAGATGGTCATTATTGCACTTTTGCCGTCTTTTATTTTCAGTGTATACTTATTTGGTTTGCGTGCTCTTTACATTATTTTAATTAGCATTATTGCTTGTATTGTTTGTGAAGCCGTAATGCAAAGAATGCTGGGTAAAAAGATAACAATAACCGATGGCAGTGCAGTGCTTACCGGTTTATTGCTTGCTTTTAATCTTCCGCCCGGTGTGCCTTTATGGCTGCCTGTAGTGGGTAGCGCTTTTGCAATAATCTTTGCGAAACAGTTATTTGGTGGACTGGGTTATAACTTTATCAATCCTGCTCTTGCGGGCAGGGCATTTTTAATGGCATCCTGGCCTTCAGCGATGACCAAGGAATGGTTTGCACCAGCGGGCGGGACATTATCAGGTATTGATGGCATCACCAGTGCTACACCATTAACTTTACTCAAGAATCCGGGGAATTACGGGACTCCTGAATTAATCATAGAACGTTTGAATGACATACCGGCTATCAAAAACCTCTTCTTTGGTGAAATCGGGGGATGTATTGGCGAGACCTCGGCTCTTTTGTTGTTAATTGGTGGACTTTTCTTAATCATCATTGGTATTGTTGATTATCGAATTGTGCTTGGCTATCTTGGTAGTTTTGTACTGCTTGCCTTTGTTTTACCAACAAAAGGGAATTTACTTTTTCATCTCTTTTCAGGTGGTCTATTTCTCGGTGTATTCTTTATGGCGACTGATTGGGTGACATCACCAGTAACTAAAAAAGGAAGGTGGATATTCGGCATTGGCTGCGGTGTTCTCACAATTATTATCCGGGTCTGGGGAGGTTATCCAGAAGGTGTATCATATTCAATTCTTCTGATGAATGTATTTACGCCTATTATTGATCGTTTTACAAAAGAAAAAGTTTTTGGCGATCGTAAAGTAAAAAAGGAGGTGATGAAATGACCAGCACAAGAAATATGGTTTTGACACTCCTTATTGTAGCAATTGTCTGTTCAGTGATTCTCTCTTTTGTTTACTCATACACAGAACCGCTTATAGCAGAAACACAAAAGCAGATGACGCTTGATGGTCTTAAGCAGGTAATTAATGCCCAGGAATTTGTCGAGATAATCCCTGATACTTTATGGAGGGCAGTTGATAGCTCGGGTATGTTAACAGGTATTGTATTCCGTGTTTTTCCACAGGGGTATGGTGGTCCAATTCCCATTACAGTGGGTCTTGATCTGGATGGCAAGGTTACCGGCGTAAGGGTTGCCAGTGCTGCAGAGGGTTTAAAAGAGACGCCTGGATTGGGTGTGAAGATAACTGAACCGGAATTTAAAGACCAGTTTATTGGCAAATGCGGTCCTGCGGTTCAGCTCAAAAATGATGGCGGTGAGATTGATGCGATAACTGCGGCGACGATATCCTCGCGTGCAGTCTGTAACGGCGTAAAAAAAGGTATTGAAACATATTTAAATTATTTGGAAAAACCGCTTGATAAAAAATGTGTTTTTTCCGGTGTCCAGGAATTTGTCGAGATAATAAAAGATACACTCTGGTATGCCTTGAAAGATGCCGATACAGTCGGTATCGTGTTTATCGGTATTACTCAAGGCTTTGTAGATTGCATAAAGTTTATGGTGGGTGTAGGTACAGATGCAAAGATTAACGGAGTTAAAATTTTATATTCGAATGAGACTGAAGGGATTGGTGTAGTCATACGGGAAGAAGAATTTCTCGATAAATTCAAACAAGGTTACCCCGAGACAATAACCGGAGCCACTGTTTCGTCCCAGGCTCTTATCAATGCAATTAAGGATTATATTACGAGATACAAGGAGTATCTCAAATGAACAGATGGAATTTATTCACAAGAGGCTTAGTTAAGGAAAATGCGGTCCTGGTGCTTATGATTGGTCTATGTCCAGCACTGGCAGTATCCGGCACTGTGCGTGATGCGTTTGGCATGGGACTCGCTGCTACATTCGTGCTTCTTTTTTCTAACGTAATAATTTCAATAATGAGGAAAAAAATACCAAATGAGGTCAGAATTCCCGTATTCATTTTAATCATTTCTACATTTGTAACAATCATTGATTATGTTATGCAGGCATTTCAACCAGACCTGTATCGTGCCCTGGGTGTATTTGTGCCATTAATTGTAGTGAATTGTATGATTTTGGGTAGGGCAGAGGCTTTTGCTTCCAAAAACTCTATTATTAACTCGATACTTGATGGTCTTGGCGTGGGATTAGGTTTTACATTAGCACTGACCGTCATGGGTGCTGTAAGAGAAATTCTTGGTAATGGCACTTTTTTGGGTATGGCAATATTTGGTGAAGGTTTTAAAAAGTCTCCGGTAATATTTATGATCCTACCTCCGGGTGCATTTCTGGTCATCGGCGTCCTGAAGGCATTAATAAACAAATATGTCAAAAAGGAGACACAATGAAGAATTCTGCCTTAATATTCCTCAGCGCATTCCTGGTCAATAATATCGTATTAATGCGTTTTCTCGGCTTATGTCCGTTTTTTGGTGTTTCTACTGCTGTGGAAACTGCTACTGGTATGGGTATGGCAGTAATATTTGTTATGACCCTTGCTTCATGGATAACGTGGATCGTGTACCACGGTGTTCTTTTACCGTTCAATTTAGTATTCTTAAGGACCGCGGTCTTTATTTTAACGATCGCTTCACTGGTTCAATTGGTCGAGATGTTTTTAAAGAAGTATTACAGAACATTGTATAATGCAATGGGTATATATCTTCCTTTGATTACTACAAACTGTGCAATACTCGGTATCACATTTCTCAATATTGATAATAAGTTCAATTTTATGAATGCCACGGTTTTTGCAATTGCTACGGGTATTGGATTTATGGTCGTTATGATTACGTTTGCCGCAATCAGGGAGCGGCTCGATCTTGCTCCCATCAACCCCTCATTAAAAGGTTACCCAATTTCTTTCATTGCCGCAGGTCTAATGGCTCTTGCCTTCTTAGGTTTTTCCGGCTTGTTCGGACTAAGCTAAAATCAAGTTAAAAGTAAAAAGTCAAAAGTTAAATTAAAAAGTTACTGTTCGAGCGGAGTCTCGAGTGAAATCGAGAGGCGAAGTCGAGAACCCTCATATAGAATAGTTCCTTTTGTAGTTGCCCGATCCTTCGGGTATAATACTTGTTTGGCTTAATGTAAGACCTCCCTCAATCCGAGAATTACCGGAATGACGGAGTGGGTTGACATAAGGTAAATAATGTATTAATATAAAAAAGCTAAGGCTCAAGAGGATTCAAAAAAGCTAACAAAGGGAAAAGAAGGAGGTATTATGTTTTTAAGAAAGATGTTTATTACTGGTTTGGTTCTTATAACAGGATTTCTATCAGGCGAAATCATGACAATAAGACTTATTTCTACCCCTGTAATATTTGAAAACAATACACCTGCTATTTACGGTTTTAACAAATTACAGGTGCCTGGTACACCCATTCTACCTGCAAAGAGTATTGTCCTTGCACTGCCTTCTGGCGCAAGAGTCAACTTTATTGATGTGCAATATGATGATCCAGAATTACTTGAAACCAGGATAATGTCTATTGCTCCGCCTCATCTTCCCTTGTGTCTGGATGAACAGATGACATATAAAGCACTTGCAAGATGGCAATACAACAAGGATCGTATTGAATCCTCTGAAGGCATATTCCCAACCCAGCCGGTCTATTATTCAAAAATGAGTTTTTTCAGAAATATCCCTTTTATAAAGATTTCATATTTCCCGCTTTTATATTCCAGAAATCAGCTCTTTCATTATCGTACCGCTAATATTACAATTCATTATACAAAAAAGCACATAGACAATAGCATACCTGATTGGGCATACAAAAATGCTTCTCAAATTTTTTCAAATTGGGACGAGATCCGCGGCTATTATAACATAGATGCACGGGACGATTCTTTTGACTATGTTATTCTTACCAGAGATAATCTCTTCACTGCATTTGATAGTCTGGTTAATTGGAAAAACAGCATTGGATTTCACACCAAGCTGGTTAGCATTGATTCTGTTGTTGCGCAGTATCCCGGGACAGAAACGGCTGATAAGATCAGGAATTTTCTGATCGATAAATACGATTCATGGGGTATTCACTATCTGCTTATTGGAGGGAATATTGATATAATACCGATGAAAATATGTTTTCCAGATCCTGGGCATAATTACGATACGCCAACTGACTACTACTTTGCCGAACTCACTGATAATTGGGATGCTGATGGCGATGGTTTTTATGGCGAGTATGAAGAGGACAGTATAAATTTTGTACCCGAGGTGATTGTTGGTAGATTTCCTTATAATGATACAGAAACCTTAGGTTCTATTGTTGAAAAAACAGTACACTTTGAAATGGATACGGGCACCTGGAAAAATAGGGCTCTTCTTCTTGCTGCCTTTAATAATTTTGAGAATGAAAATAATTCAGGATGGCCTGACTGTGACGGCGCAGTTCTTATGGAAAACATGAAAGACAGTCTACTTTCAGGTTGGACATACACAAGGCTTTATGAAGAGGCAGGGTTGTGTCCTTCAATCTATCCTCATGAGCAGGCGTTAACCCAGAGTAATGTTGTTGCTGAGTGGTCAACTGGGAATTATGCTATTACGAATTGGTCGGGTCATGGCAGCCCAAGCGGTACGTATCGGAAATACTGGGCATGGGATGACGGTGATTCTATCCCTGAAAGTTATGAAATAGAATGGGCGACTTTTATACATCGCTCAGATGTCCAGTCCCTTGATGATAGCCATCCATCGATTGTTTTCTCTGCGTCCTGTAGCAATGCAGCGACTGAAGATAATCTTGCCCGTGATCTTATTGCCAATGGTGCAGCCGGCATTGTGGCTGCGACCAGTTATGGCTGGTATACTCCGGGCTGGGAAGATCCTTCGGATGGCAATATAATGTCCCTGGATTATTATTTCTATTACTACCTTATTGGTGAAAACGAGAAGGTTGGTGATGCACTATTTAATGCAAAGGTATATTATTTTAATTATCTCTACTTTCCTGATCCATGGGCTGGTGACCCTGAGTGGACACCCCAGCAGAACATGTTGGACTATACATTATTTGGAGACCCCTCACTTGTAAGAGAAGGGGTTGGGGTTGCGGAAATAATATCTGATGAGACTAATATATGTGATATATGTTTTTATCCAAACCCGGTACATTCTCAAGGCTCGTTTGAATATTCACTACCTTGTGACGGCGAAGTTGTCATAACACTATTTAATATTATTGGACAGAAAATAAGCACACTCCACAGGGCAAAGGAGAGAGCAGGTTGCCACGCAGTTCCTTTTGCCAAAAACAGTCTGCCAAGCGGTGTCTATATTCTCAGAATGGAATTTAATGGTCAGGATAGTAAAAAAACAGTGAAGCAAAAAATCATTGTGTTTTAAAATTTATCTTATTGTAATATCTCCTCCTTTCTATATTCTAAATTCACCTTAGTAATCCTCAATCCGAGAATTACCGGAATGACGGATTGACAAGACAGATGACATCGATATAATGTGTTATGCTCAGAAGAAAAATGCCTGAAACAGATTATCGCGCCTCAAGATTTTGCCGGGTGCTTGGCAATCCTACTGCTTATCAGATTTTGAAGCTGCTCGTTAAATCAAGGATGACACCAACTGAGCTTTCAAAAAAAATTGGTTTATCGCTAAAAACTATTTCTGATACGCTGCGTAATTTACGACAGATTAATCTGGTAAGATACGAAACAAGAGACAAAAACAAGATTTATTTCCTTAAGGACAAATCACTGATACAGATTTTAACTAACATCGGGGAATATGTAGAAAAGATGAGAGTAAAAAAATGGTAGTCCGTCATTCCGGTAATTACCAGAATGACGGAGTGAGGGAATAAACATTATGGATGTTTTTGAGGCGATTAGGTGGCGGAGGAGTGTGAGGAATTTTTCTCCGCAAAAAATTGAACACGAAAAATTATTGCAAATTTTAGAGGCAGCGCGAATTGCCCCGTCTTCGAGTAATCAACAAGCATGGCATTTTGTTGTAATTGATGATCCAGGAATCATTGAACAGATCCCAAAGCAGGTGGCAATGGGTACAAAGGCAATAATTCCATGGCTTAAGGATGCACCTGTGATTATTGCAGGATGTTATACAAAGGCAATGACCCATCATATTGCAAAGCTTTTTGGTCATGAAAATCATCTGGTTGATATTTCAATCGCCATGACACATATTGTCCTTGCTGCAACAGCACTTAATATCGGGACGTGTTTTGTTGGCTGGTTTAATGAATCGAAATTAAAAAGGTTATTAAATATACCCCGTAAATACAAAATTGCAGTGTTGTTAGCATTAGGTTATCCGGCTGATAAGTCTACTGATGAGGGGATAGGTGGTATTGCGCCAAGATCGCGCAAATCACTTAAAGAAATTGTTTCGTATAATAAGTTTGGGGAAAATTTTTAAAAGCTAGACCTGACACTCAGTCCTCAGAACGACAAATCCGCAAGATTTAAATTTTGTTATTCCATTTTTATTAATTTTTGGAAAAACTTATCTATTACCCTTTTATGAACATCAAAGATCGTGTTCTGAAAAGGCTCAAACATCCTGGTCTTTCAGGAATTTCTAACGGGGTGAATTTATTGAAGCCCATAAATCTTACCCAATTTTTTGTATCGCTTCTTTTTTCCAACGCTGCATTGCTTTTTCAGTCAATTTATATGGCAGCTTGCGAGATTTTACTCCTTTGAGACATTTTTCAAAAGACACGACTTGGGACATGACGTTATAGAGATGTGTTGCTGCAATTGCAGCCTTATCTGCGGTACAAAAATACAATTGCTGATATTCGGGCTTTAATAATGC